>NZ_QEWA01000049.1:0-52389 GCF_003390775.1 Thermobacillus sp.
CCGTCGCTTCGACCAAAAGTGGTGGGAGCAGCCGCGTCGATTCGCTGAATTCATGATGGAGGCGTCCGACCGCATCGGCACGTCGTTCGTATGGAACACGGCGTATGCGAAGGCCATCCGGCAGGGTATCGCCGATCCGGTGAAGTTCGCGGACGAGCAGACGCGCCGGCTGGTCGGCGGGCGCGGCGTTGGCGAGCAGCCGCTGATGATCAAATCAAAGGTGTTCAATCTCGTCGCGCCCTTCCAGCTCGAGGTCAACAACCTCTGGCGCGTCATGAAGGACTTCGTCGACGAGAAGCGCTTCGGCGCGCTGGTGACGCTTTTCGTTTCGAACTGGCTGCTCAATCAGGCGTTCGAGCGGACCACAGGCAGCGGCGTTGTTTTCGATCCGATCGACGCGATCTATGAGGCCGCGACCGTGGAGGATGGAAGCGTCCTGCAGCGTGCCGGGCGGATCGCCGGCGAAGTGCTCTCAAACGTGCCGCTCGGTCAAACGGCCACGCTGCTGTATCCGCAGTACGGCAAAAACGTCAATGGGATGGAACTGCCGACCCGGAAAGAACTGTTCGGCGACAATGATCCGACGCGCTTCGGCTCCGGTCTGCTGGTCGCCGGCGCCATTACGGACCCGCTGTTTAAATTCGTGCTGCCGTTCGGCGGCAACCAGCTCAAGAAGACGATCAGCGGCGTCGACGCGCTCGTCCGCGGTGGATCGTACACGGAGAACGTGCTGACGACCGGCGCGCGGATTGAGGAACCGAAGCTGCGGTTTCCGGTCGAAAGTACGCCACAAAACACCCTTCGCGCGGCACTTTTCGGGCCCTATGCCACATCCGAGGGGCAAGAGTACACCCGTGAGAACAGAAGGCCGTTAAGTGAGCGTCAAACGAGGGTTTATCAGAACATCGACGATCCGCAGACGTTCTACAGGACGCTGATGGATCAGCGGCGGAGAGAGACAGAGCTGAAGAAGCTGCGGGAACAGAAATTGAAGGAGCTGACAAAATAACCCATAGAGGTTATGATAGTGAAAAACGGCGGTGTTGCATGTGGATCGGTGGGAAAAAGTCCTGCTCATGACATGGTTTGTCGGCGGTATGATTCTAATAGGGGTTCTAAATGCATTTTGGAACGAGGAAGTTTCGTTCTTCTTCGCGATCTTCTATCTGTCGTTCTGGATTGCCTTCACATACGGTTTTGTTAAGGGAATGAGGGTAGGCAGGGAGGACGCAGAAAAAGAGTTTAAAGGGCGTCGCTAGATGCGGCGCCCTTACTATTTGGAGGTGCATCCTATCATGGAAAACCTGTTTAAAACCATCGTTGCAATCGGCGGCGCGGCCGCCTCTTATCTTTTCGGGGGGTGGTCGTCGTTGCTTTCGATTCTGCTTACGTTTGTTGTGTTGGATTATGTGACCGGGTTCGCAGCCGCCGCAAAAGAAGGAAAGCTGAACAGCGAAGTCGGTGCATGGGGCATCGCGAAGAAGGTCGGCATCTTCGCCGTTGTGGCCGCCGCGCACTTGGTGGATACCGCGCTGGGCGCCGCCCACCTTTTCCGAGATGCGGCGATATTTTTCTTTCTCGCAAACGAGCTGCTCAGCGTGATCGAAAACGCTGGCCGGATCGGTGTTCCCGTTCCGCCCGTCATGCAGCGGGCGGTGGAAGTGCTGCGCGGGAAGGGGGATGTCAGCGATGCGGATCGTCATTGATGCCGGCCACGGTCCGGAGACGCCGGGGAAGCGAAGCCCGGACGGCTCGCTCCGGGAATATCATTTCAACAGCTCGGTCGCCCGGTACGTCGCCGACGCGCTCCTGCATGGATATGAGGGCGTCGATATCCTGCTGACGCACGCAGATGATCGGGACGTGCCGCTCAAGGAGCGCACCGATCGGGCGAACAGATGGGGCGCCGACCTGTTTGTTTCGATTCACGCCAACGCGGCCGGCGATGGCGGATGGAACAGCGCACAGGGCATCGAGACGTATGTCTACGAGACGCGCCCGCCAGCGGCCGTGGCGCTCGCCAACGCCGTCCAGCGGCAGCTTATCCGGGCCACGGGGCGCCCGGATCGCGGCGTGAAGTCAGCGAACTTCCACGTGCTGCGGGAGACGAAAATGCCCGCAATCCTCGTTGAGTGCGGATTCATGACGCACCGGCAGGAGTGCGAGCTGCTCAAGAGCGACGCTTACCGCCGCAAGTGTGCGGAGGCGATCGTCGCCGGGATCGTGGAGACATACGGTCTCCGGCCGAAACAGCCCGCGCGGCCGCCGGCCACGGAAGACTGGCGCGCCGAGTTTGCGGCCGCCCGAGAGTGGGCGGTCGAGTCTGGCATCACGGACGGCGCGCGCCCGCAGGATCCGGTTACGCGCGAGGAGCTGTGGGTGATGCTGTATCGGGCATTCGGTGCCAAGAAATGAGCGATTCCCGCTCAGCTACGTGCTGGGCGGGGATTTTTTGTATCTTGAATACCGAACACCCATTCGCATATAATACATAACACAAACACATGTTCGGGGTGATCGTCATGATCGCGAAGTACATCGGCCGCCGCGTCGAGATCATCTACCAGGGCGCCGACGGCCGTCTTTCGCAGCGCGTAGTGCGCGTGCTGGGCGTGCGGGACGGCGTTGTGCGGGCGTTCTGCGAAGCGTCCGGCGCGCCGCGGACGTTTCGGATAGACTCGATTCTGGCCTGCGTGCCGGTGCGGAGGCGGTCGGCGTGAAGACGTGGATGGGCCCGATCCCGACGTGCCGTTGCATGGCGCTCATGCGGCCGCGCTGGACCCGCGATCAGTGGCCGCAGGCATATGTATGTACCCGGTGCGGGCTGCCGGTGCCGGGGTATGAGCGGTTGTGGATGGAGAGGCAGCGGGCGATGGAGAAAGGGGAGCAGCGCGGATGAGACCGGCTGCTCTTTGTGTTTGCCCACAATCTGCCCACAAATACATGAAAAAGTATGATGGGATATGAAAAATGTAAAAACAAAAACCGCGTAATATCAAGGGTTTTGTGACCACATAATACGCGGCGAAAAGCTAAAATAATCAAGTTCGAGATGGAAGGCTCGATCGGTTAAACAGCTGCATTGCGCGTGACATCCGGCGCGGTCACCCTTTGGAAGGGGGCCGCGTCATTTTTTGTGAAAAATGCACCGATAAAAATGTTGATTTTCTCTGTTCCCGGAGTCGGCGGGATGGTATCCTTTTCTTCAGGAAACCGCATTCAAAGGAGATCTGCCGATGATCACGAAAACCCATGCCCTATGGCGCAAAGAAGAATACACGTACCCCGTAACGGGCGATTTTGTACCGAATCTGGTTACCTATGTCCACGAAGATGATGAAATCAGGCCCGCGCTTATTGTCGTACCGGGCGGCGGGTATATCCTCGTTTCTCCCACGGAAGGGGAGATTGTGGCCAAGGCCTTTTACGACAAAGGCTGCAATGTGTTCGTACTCACCTACACGACCAATCTGTTGCAGAGAACGCCCTTGAAACTGCAGCCGCTGAAGGATCTGTCCCAAGCGGTCAGGTTCGTGAGGAAGCAAGCCCGTGAGTTTCGGATTGATCCGGAGAAGGTCGCCATTTGCGGATTTTCGGCCGGCGGACATTTGTGCGGAAGTCTGGCCGTGCACCATGACGCAGAAGCGCTTCAGCCGGTCAGCCCCGAATACGAAGGAGTCAGCAATCGGCCGGATGCGGTCATCCTGTCCTATCCGGTCATCAGTTCCGGAGAATACGCGCATCAGGGGTCTTTCAAGGCGCTGCTGGGTCCGGAAGCGACTGCGGAAGAGCTGGCATACATGTCCCTGGAAAAGCACGTCTCCCGCCGCACGCCCCCGGTATTTCTGTGGCATACGGCGACCGACGAAGCGGTGCCTGTCGAGAATTCGCTCCTTTTCGCCAAAGCATGCAAGGAAAACGGTGTTCCGTTTGAGCTTCATGTATTCGGCAATGGCAGGCATGGGTTGTCCTTGGCCAATCGGCAATGGGCGTCCGGAGAATATGGCCGGGATTATACGATGGAGCAGGTTTACGAGGCTTTGCAGTATCTGATCGATCACCGGATGGAGCTGCCGCCTCCTTATGATCAGATCGGGCCGGTCCCCGAAGGCGCCGATGCAAGGCAAGTGGTGAATCAGTATCTGGCCCGTTTCGCGCACTTGAGGCAGCCGGACGACGGGATCGCCATGTGGCCGGAGCTGGCGCATCAATGGCTGAAGAAAATTTTCGCGCTGCAAGACGCAGATGGTTGAACCGGCCGCTGATAGCGGAAGTTTTGCGCTTATTTTCGGGAAATCGGACGTTGGCGGGAAAATAGAAGAAGCTGCTTCGCCCATTTTGGTCAAATTGGCGGTTTTTCCGGAAAATCGGGAGGATAGAAGAAGAAGTTTCCTCTAATTTTCCGGAGAACGGCGCTTTTCGACAAAATAGCGGAAGCAGCTTCGTTTATTTTATTCACCCGAACATCTCCGCCACACCGAGCGGATATTTCGTAATCCACGAAGCCGCCTTATACGCTGCGTTATTTGCAGGAGCAGTTGGATCGGTTGGTCGGGCCCGGGCGGACGGTTGCGGATATTGACGTGCAAAATTTCCGGCTTACCATTACCACAGCGATCGACGATGCCGAGATTTTCCGGGAAGTCGAGCATACCGTCAAGGTGATCATTCCGGCCAACATCGTGTATCAGCAGAATACGGCGCTGCAAGATGACATTGAACTGGTCGAGTCAATCGCTGTGCAGGACGTCACCTGGAATTACAAGTTGGACGGCTCGTGGCAGCTCGGCGCCGCGCCGTTCGCAACTTTGGGACCGGAGGTGCCCGTGAAATGATTGATACTGCGTTTTTGCAGGAATCTGTAGAGCTTGTAGCGTTTGCCCAGGAGGCTAGATTACCTGATACAACTACCCCATCAACAGTAATTCGTAAAACAATAGATTTAGAGGCTCAAAGACGCGGCTGATAATGTGATTAGCTCGAACATCGTCAATATTCCGATTGCGGCGGATCATTTGATGATTCAGTCAATTGAAGTGAAGGAGGGTATCTGATGGCGAAGACGGATTGGCAGATGGAGGATAAAGTGCAGCCGGAGGATTTGAACCAGATTGGGCAGGAGATTAATGACAATGCAGCAGATCTGTTGGACCACAAATCTGCTGCTGTACTTGATCACCCGGATGGGTCAGTCACGACGGAGAAGCTGGCTGATGGCGCGGTTACGGCATCGAAAGTGGCGGCGGATGTGGCGAAGACAGCCGATCTTGCTGCTCATGCCAACACAACCAGCGGTGCACATGGTGCTACGTCTGCGGCTACACCGAACACAATTGTCCAGCGCGATCCAGTTGGCAGGTTTAAAGCAGCGGCACCGGCTGCAGCAGACGATGTGGCACGTCTGGCTGAGGTGATGGCAGCAGAAAGTTCGATTGAGAACACTCTGTTACCGACCTTGCAAAGTGTGAAGACAAAAACTGATCTTATTGGGACGACAGGTGACGGTACATCAACGGCGTCGTTGTTTGGTAGGCTGGCAGCAGTAAAAGGAAAAACGGATCTGATCGGTACAGTGAGTGATGCATCAGGTACTGCGTCAGTATTTGGAAAATTTGCGGACATCAAAGCGAAGACGGATCTCATTGGCTCGACAAGCGATGGCACGTCTGCTGGGACGGTGTTTGGCAAGTTTGCGACTATCAAGGCCAAGACGGACTTGATCGGCTCGACGAGCGATGCAGCCGGTACAACAACAGTTTTTGGGCGTCTGGCGGATGTGAAGGCGAAGACTGACTTGATTGGAGCTACCGGGGATAGTTCATCTGCCTCAACTGTTTTTGGCCGTTTGGCAGCAGTAAAGACAAAAACTGACCTCATCGGTGCAACAGGAGACAGTTCAGCTACAGCAACTGTGTTTGGACGGTTAGCGGCGATTAAGGAGAAAACTGATTTGATTAACAACGGTTCTAATTCCCTCGAACTTGAATGGTCGTCTAGTATTAAGCCTTATAATGTCGCGTATTTGAGCACTAATGGCTCTAATACACTGGACATTTCGGATCGACAACATTTTGGCCGTGCAGCCGGCGGCGAGGCCGGCCTGATCTTTCCTGTCACAACCTGTTCATCCCCCTTTCTTCTCTCCCGTTAATCCTGGCTGCCTTCCTGAAATAAACCCGAAAGCCCGAACGCCAGGCGCATAATCGCTTCTCTCCGACACCATCCTATGGAATGCCAACACCATGTCAGGAAGGGGCAGGAAGGCAGATGGCAGGTACCTGGAGAAGAGGGCAAGGAAGAGGCGCGCTGGCGCTGTTGCTTATTCTTTTGCTCATATCGGCCTCAGTGGCCGGATGCGGCGAACGGCAAAACGCGAATCATGACGGGCGCCAGCAAGCGAACACCCCGGGCCAAAAGGGGACAGGTCGTCAATCCGCCCTGGAGGAAAACAACGCCGAACATCTTCTGGAACTCGGCCGGGCGATTGTTCCGTTCGAGAAGTTGGACGGCCAAACCTACGCCGACGCCGAGAAGATGGCCGGCTTGATCGGTTTTCATACGGAGTATTCGGAAGACGGCAAATCGCTGCTCATCGGCGACCACGATGTGGTCATGACGATCACGGATCAATCCCGTGAAGTGGTGAAAGAAGAGCGCACCCTGACGATGAGCAAACCGGCCAGACTCATGGACGGCCGCATGCTGGTGCCTTCGAACGAATTGAAGAAGCTGTTCGGGGATGAAGCGGTTTTCACGGTGGACGCGGTGCAGGCGGCGATTTTCCCGAAGCCGCAGCGGGAAGACACGGCTGCATCGCAAGATTTCGCCGACGACCCGGCTGTCCGCGCGGAGGGCCGAAAGGCGCATGCCCCCTGGACAGCGCATGGCGATGGCGACGCCTCCTCGCCAGCCGGTGCCGAGCTGATCAAGGAAGCGAAACGTTATCTTGGCGTGAAGTACCAGTTCGGCGCGGCGCATTATGCCACGTCGAAGCGTTTCGACTGCTCGTCGTTCGTCCAGTACCTTTTCGCGAAACAAGGGGTCGACATGCCCCGGACGGCTCGGGCGCAGGCACGATTGGGGAAAGAGGTGGCCCGGGACAAGCTGCGCCAGGGGGATCTGCTCTACTTCTATGTCCCTGGACGGTTCAAGAACGACACGACAGTCGGCCACGTCGGCATCTACATCGGCAACCAGCAAATGATCCACGCCAGCCCGCTGCCGCAGGACGGCGTCCAGATCACGGACATCAACAAGCCGTATTGGAAAGAGACGTTCCTGTTTGCGAAACGCATCTCATAACACGAAACCAGAAGCAAGAAGCCCTGCGCATCAGACGCAGGGCTTGCTTTCGCAGGCTTACATGGCGATGTCGACGACTTCGACGCCCTGCTGGCGGGACACGTCGATGAACGTCTCGCCGCACCGGATGAGCGGGCGGAAGAAATCGGTCGGATTCGTCATGACGATGACGCCGGACTCGCCGTTGGACAGGACGGCCGTCTTGCCGACGAAGAACGGCAGCAGCCGGCGGATGAACGTATGGACGACCGTCGGGTCGAGCTCATTGAAGCTGAGCCGGTTCAATTCCCGCAGCACGTGCAGAAGGTCGCGGCGTTCCCGGTACGTCCGCGTCGAGATCATTGCGCTGCAGACGTCGGCGACGGCAAGGACGCGCGCCGCTTCATGAATGTCCTCGCCCTTGATGCCGTAAGGATGACCGGAACCGTCCATCCGCTCCAGATGCTGAAGCACCGCCTTGGCCATCAGTTCATTTTTGAACGAACGTTTGACGATTTCGTATCCGAAGATCGGATATTTCCGGATCATGCGATATTCTTCTTCCGTCAGCGGATCGGTCTTGTTGAGCAGCGCCGGGTCAATCCGGCATTTGCCAATGTCGCACAGAAATCCCGCTTTGCTGACTGTAAGCGCTTCCTCTTCGCT
Organism: Thermobacillus sp.; assembly: GCF_003390775.1. Taxonomy (NCBI): domain Bacteria; kingdom Bacillati; phylum Bacillota; class Bacilli; order Caryophanales; family Paenibacillaceae; genus Thermobacillus; species Thermobacillus sp. The sequence continues at coordinate 7,948 of NZ_QEWA01000049.1, forward strand.
CCAGTCAAGCCACTTGGTGATGTAGTAGGCCAGCATGCCGACCCGAACCGCATGGTTGAACGTATATTCCGCTTCCGAATTGAGCAGCAGCAGCATCGAGACGACGTCCCGTTCTTCCGGAAGCCGGTCGGTGAGCGGACGGAACACCTCGTCCATTTGCTCCTCACGGACGACGCCCGACTCCAGCGCTTCCCGGTACAGCAATTCGCTGCCCGCCACCGCCGACTCGAACATTGGTTTCAGACGCAGAGCCGTCGGCACGTTCCCGGTGTCGCTGTGCCGGGGTTCAATGTCGACATAGTCGATCTGGTGCTGGAACAGTTTCGCGATCTCCGATTCTGACAGCTGCGTGCCGGCAGGCAATACGAACAGACCGTATGCGTTGAAAATATCCCGGCTGACGACATCACCGCTTCTCAGATCAGCAACGTGGACCTGCATACCATCACCTTTCGCGAATCCCTGGAAGTTGAAAAAACCGATAGTTTCATCGTATCAGCTATTCCACGAATTGACAATAACCGGGTCAGGGAGCCAGGATGCGATCGTAAATGCGCCTTGCAAGATCCGGATCGCCGGTGCCCTGCACCAGCACCCGCCCGTCCGGGAACAGGACGAGCGTAATGCCGTCTTCCAGCATCAGCCGCAGCAGCCAGGGGTTCCGCTCGATGCGGCCCGCGGACTTGAGCCGTTCCGCCATTTCGTCCAGATGAAGCTGCAGCGGCTCGGCCGGCGCAATCTGCACCGTTTCGCGTCCGCACAGGACAGCTTCCGATTTTCCGCGAACGACCGCGTCCAGATAGTCGAACCGGCGAATGCCGCAGCAGGGACAATCGGCTCGCCGCGCGCCTGCCGTCTTCATTTTCGAGAAGTCCGTTTTCCACAGATCTGCGTGAAGCAATGCGCCATGGAGCTGTTCCTTGTACCCGCCGAGCAGCTTGATCGCTTCCATCGTCTGCAGCGAACCGATCAGATCGACGATCGGCGGCAGGACGCCGGCCGTTTCGCACGTATCCGTCGAGCCGGGCGGCGGCGGCGACGGGAACAGGCAGCGGTAGCACGGCGTTTCGCCCGGCATGATCGTCATCGTCATGCCGGAAGCGCCCACCGCGCCGCCGTAGATCCACGGAATGCCGAATTTGACCGCGACATCATTAATCAGGTACCGGACGCCGAAATGATCCGTCCCGTCCACGATCAGATCGGCATCGGCCAGCAGCAATTCCGCATTTCCGGAGTTCAGATCGACCGTTGCCGATTCAATGGCGACCTGACGGTTGAACGTGCGCAATTGCGCGGCCGCGGCTTCGGCCTTCGGCACGCCGCTTTCCGCGTCCGCTTCCGTATAGAGCAGCTGCCGATGCAGGTTGCTCCAGCTCACGATGTCGCGGTCGATCAGGCGGATGCGGCCGATTCCGGCGCGGACCAGGTGATTGGCGATGACGCAGCCGAGCGCGCCCATTCCGACCACAACCGCAAACCCTTGAGTGAGCCGCTTTTGACCTTCCATGCCAAAAGGGGAAAAGCGAACCTGGCGGGCATATCGTTCTGACGAGGGGGACATGCGCATTCTCTCTCCTAATCAGCGGCGGGAGCCGTCGGATTCCAGGACTCCTGCTGCTCTCCGATCCATTCCGACCCGTCTTCCCGGATCTCCTTCTTCCAGATCGGCACGATCTGTTTCAACCGTTCGATCGCATACCGGCTCGCCTCGTAGCAGCCGGCGCGATGCGGCGCCGACACGGCGATGACGACGCTCGCTTCGCCGATCGGAACCGTTCCGAGGCGATGGGCGATCGCGCACCGCGTGCCCGGCCATTTCGCGGCAATCTCATCATCAATTTGCCGCATCGTCTTCAGCGCCATCGGCGCATAGGCTTCGTACTCGAGATGGACCGTGCGCCGCCCGTTCGTCCATTCGCGCGTCGTGCCGACGAAGACAAGCGAGGCGCCGTGTTCCGGCACGATCACCTGCGACAGCATGCGGTCCGCGTCAAGCGGCTTGTACGTCAGGATGAAACGTCCGTCCTCCGATGCCAGGTCGTCCTCGCCGGCGTTCTCCGGCGCGCCGCCGGAAACGGGCGGCAGCAGCGCCAGCTCATCGCCGGATTCGAGCGGCTCATCGTCAGCCGCGTACACTTCGTTGCGCGCCACGAACGACGCATGGATCAGCCCGGCATGCGAAGGGAACCGCTCGGCAAGCAGCGCCTTCAGCTTGCCGGCCGTCATGCCGCCTTCGGCTGACGATACGCGGACCTCGTTTCCTCCCAGCCGTTCCGCCAGCCCCGCGAACAGGCGGACCGTCCATTGCACTTCCATATCGTCAACCCCGTCCAATGGTGTGTGTTGGTTACTGAATAGCATATCATATTTATAGGAGAAGTGATAAACTAGAACTTGTAAAGATTCGCGGCGCACGTGACCGGTCTTGCAGACGGGAACCGGCCTGCGTGAGGACAAGGAGAGTGCGGCGATGACGGGCGTTCTGACGGACCGCTTCGGGCGCGTACACAATTATTTGCGGATATCGGTGACGGATCGCTGCAATTTGCGCTGCCTCTACTGCATGCCGGAGGAAGGCGTGGAATTCGCCGACCCGTCCTCGCTGCTGACGTTCGACGAGATCGTGGATGTCGTGCGGACGGCGGCTTCGCTCGGGATTGCGCGGCTGCGCATCACAGGCGGCGAACCGCTTGTCCGCAAAGGGCTGGACGAGCTGGTCGCCCGGCTTGCCGCAATTCCGGGCATCGAAGAAATCTCGCTGACGACGAACGGCCTGCTGCTCAAAGACCAGGCAGAAGCGCTGAGGCGGGCGGGCGTCACCCGCGTCAACATCAGCCTTGATACGCTGGATCCTGCGCGGTTCCGGATGATCGCGCGGCGCGGCGATTTGCGCCGCGTCTTCGAAGGCATCGAGGCGGCGGCGCGCGCGGGCTTTGAGCCGATCAAGCTGAACTGCGTCCTGCTGCGCGGCGTGAACGAGGATGAAATTGTCTCGTTCCTCAAGCTGGCGCGCGATGAGCCGCTGCATGTCCGGTTCATCGAGTACATGCCGATCGGGCATGCCGATGAACAATGGAAGAACTATTATTTGCCGCTTACGCGGGTACTCGAGCTGGCGCGCGAAGCCGGATTCGAACTCGAGTCCGGCGGCCGCACGGCCGGCAACGGGCCGTCGGACAACTATCGCATCAAGGGCGGCAAAGGTTCGATCGGCCTGATCCATCCGGTCAGCGACCATTTCTGCAAGAGCTGCAACCGGCTGCGGCTGACGGCCGACGGCCATTTGAAACCGTGCCTGTATTGGGTGGATGAACTGTACGTCAGGCCCGCGGTCGGCGACCCCGAAGCGATGCGCCGCCTGTTCCTTCGCGCCATGGCGATCAAGCCGGAGAACCACGAAATGGCGGCGAAACTGGCGGACGAAGCGCAGAGCCATGTGCCGACCGAGCGGCGGATGTCCCAGATCGGGGGATGATCCCGGTTGCTTACACGTTGACCATGAGAGGAAGGAATCATGATCCATGCGTGCTGACGGCCCAAAACAACCCGGCACGGTGCTTTTGCTGCACAGCAACGATTTGCACAGCCGGCTGGAACAAGCTGCGAAATTTTCGGCGTATATCGCGGAGGCCCGGAACCGGTACGGCGCGGACCGGCTGCTCGTGCTCGATGCGGGCGACCATATGGACCGGATGCGGAAGGAGACGGAAGGCACCGGCGGCCGGGTCAACATCGAGCTGCTGAACGAGGCGGCCTTCGACGCGGTGACGCTCGGGAACAACGAAGGCCTCTCATGGACGATGGACGCACTGGACGAACTGTACGGCGGGTATGCGCATTTTCCGGTCGTATGCGCGAACATGATCCGGGAATCGGACGGGGGCCGGCCTTCGTGGATGAAGCCGGCCGTCTTCGTGGAGAAAGGCGGCATCACCTTCGGCATTACGGGCGTGACGGCCGCGTTCCGTGATTTCTACATCGAGCTCGGCTGGCGGATGCTCGATCCGGTCGAAGCGGCGGCCGAACAGGTCAGACGGCTCCGGCCGCAAGCGGACATCGTCATCGTCCTGTCCCATCTCGGCCTGCCGATGGACCGCCGGCTGGCGGAGGAGATCGAAGGCATCGATCTCATTCTCGGCGGCCATACGCATCATCTGCTGGAGGAACCGCTCGTCATCGGGAAGACGGTCATTCTTGCGACCGGGAAGTTCGGGGATTACCTGGGGCGGGTCGAGATCGACCGCCGGGCGGACGGCCGCGGTTTCGCCTTCCGCGCGTCGGTCGTGCCCATGGCCGAGGCGGCTGAACGGCCGGAAGCGGCCGGCGTGATCGCCCGCGGGCTCGCCGAAGCCGAGGCCGCGCTGAGCCGCGTTGAAGCGGTGCTGGCCGCGCCGCTCGAGGCGTTCGACGATCGGGAATCGCCGCTTCCGAACCTGCTGGCCGCGGCCCTTCGCCGCCATACCGGCGCGGAGATCGGCCTCGTGAACGCGGGGCAGATCCTCGGGGGACTTCCCGCCGGCGGCGTGACGACCGGCCGGCTGCACGCGATCTGCCCTTCGCCGATCAACCCGTGCCGAATGACGCTCACCGGCCGGCACATCCGGCAGGCGCTGGAAGAGGCGCTGCTGGCCGAATGGATCGAGCGCCCGATCCGCGGCTTCGGCTTCCGCGGCGATCGGCTCGGCACGCTGGCCGTGGACGGCCTCCGGATCGTGTACGATCCGGACGGTCCGCCGTTCGGCAAGCTGCGCGAAGTGACGGCGGGAACCGAGCCGCTCCGGGATGACCGCCTCTACACGGTCGGCACAATCGACATGTTCACGTTCGGCATCGGGTACGAATCGTTGAAACTCGGCACGGACATCCGGCTCTATCTTCCCGAATTTATCCGCGACGTGCTCGCGGCCGAGCTTGCGGATGCCGCATCCGTAGAGGACGCGCACCGCATCCGATGGTTTGCACGGTCCGGCGGCGGACATTTGCATGGGACGCCGCCCGGGCAGTACAATGAAAATAGATTCAAGCAGAACATTCAATAGGGGCTGGCCATGAACATCAATGCAGACCGATTGGCGGCACCATCCGCCGGACTGCCGGAGCTGTCGCCGGAATACGATCCGTGGGATCCGATCCGGTCGCTCCGCCGTTACGGACGGCATGTGCTGACCAGCGTGGAATTTACCGTATCCAACCTGTGCAACATGCGCTGCGAGCATTGCGCCGTCGGATACACGCTTGCGATGAGCGAACCGGAGAAGCTGCCGATCGATCTCATCCTGAAACGACTGGATGAAGTCGAACATCTCGAGACGATCAGCATAACGGGCGGGGAACCGTCCTTCTCGGAGAAGACGGTGCGCGAATACATCGTGCCGCTGCTCAAGTACGCGCGCAGCCGCAATCTCCGCTCGCAGCTCAACTCCAACCTGACGCTCGACTACGGCCGATACGAGATGATCGCGCCCTGGCTCGACGTCATGCACATCTCGTATAACTACACGTCGGTGGAAGAATTCCACCGCATCACGTTCGGCGCTTCGCCCCATCCGCCGTCGCGGGAGACGGCCGCCCGTCTGTACGAGCGGATGGTGGACAACGCGCAGAGGCTGGCGAAGGGCGGCCTGTTCGTGTCCGCCGAATCGATGATCAACTATCGGACGCACCGGGACATCGTGCGCATTCACCGCGATATCGTCGAGATGGGCTGCCGCCGGCATGAAGTCCATCCGATGTATCCGAGCGCGTTCGCCGCTTCGCTGCCGATGCTGTCGCGCGCCGAGATGGCGGCCGCCATCGAGCAGTTGATCGAACATCGCGATCCGAACGTCTGGATGCTGTTCGGCACGCTGCCGTTCTACCGCTGCAGCCCGGATCCGGAGGAGCGCCGGCTTGCGCGCCGGCTTGCCGAGACGAAAGGCGTCACGGTGCGCAACGACCCGGACGGCCGCAACCGGCTCAATGTGAACGTGTTTACGGGCGATGTCTTCGTGACGGACTTCGCGGATGTTCCGGCATTCGGCAATATCCGCGAGGAACGGCTGGACGACATTTTCGCGAAATGGCTGGACGGACCGCTCGCCCGCAGCGTGAACTGCCACTGTCCGGAAGCGGGCTGCTGCGGACCGAATCTGCTCGTCAAATCAATGTATTATGCCGATGTTGATTTCACCACCCGCCGGGCGCTGGCGGATGCGTGACCAGGTGCGTATCCGACAGACGGCAACGGAAACAACCTGTGGAAAGCGAGGTCGATGAACGGACATGCCGGTACGCACCTTGATCATGATCGCGGTGGGACTCGGACTGCTGTATCTGCTCTTCACGGTCGGCGCGCCGTTTCTGCTTGCCCTGGTCGTGGCGATTTTCATTGAACCGCTCACCGCGCTGCTCATTCGGGTGTCTCGCGGCAAGCTCAACCGGGTGGCGGCGGGGACGATATCAAGCACGGTGTTCACCATCGTACTGCTCGGCCTGATCGCGCTGCTCGGCGCGCGCATCGTGAGCGAACTTGTCGCGTTCTGGAACCGGGTGCCCGGCTACGTCAGCAACCTGAACGTGTACTTCCAGGACGCATTGAACGATGCAAGATCGCTATACGAGCATTTGCCGCCGGATACGGCCGCCCAGATCGAGAATTGGCTGGCGGGTCTGACCGGCACCCTGACGCAGGCGGCGACCAGTCTGTCCCGCCTCTTCCTCAGCCTGGCCGGCGAGATTCCGAACCTGTTCATTTTCTTCATCGTCTTCCTGGTGGCCGTGTACATGTTCAGCTACAGCCTGCCGACGATGAAAGCGTCGTTCCTCTCGATCTTCGCCGAGGAATCGCGCAAGCAAGTGGAAGAAGTGCTGGACAATCTGCGCAGGTCGATCTTCGGTTTTCTGCGCTCGCAGCTGATCCTGAGCGCGCTGACGTACATCATTACGCTGAGCGGGTTTCTTCTGCTCGGGGTCAAATATCCGATGGCGATCGCCCTGCTCGTCGTCATCGTCGACATCATGCCGATTCTCGGCACCGGCTCGGTGCTCGTTCCGTGGGGGTCGTACCTGATCCTGACCGGCGATTACTACACGGGGATCGGCCTGATCGTGCTGTTCCTTTTCATCACGGTCTTCCGCCGCATCATCGAGCCGAAGGTGCTGGGCGATGCCATCGGCATCAGCGCCCTGGCCGCGCTGATCAGCCTGTATGTCGGGCTGAAGCTCGTCGGCGTCATCGGCGTGTTTCTCGGTCCGCTTGTCGTCATCATTTTCATGGCGGCTCGCAAGGCGGGACTGTTCCAATTGAAAATCCGGCTCTGATCCATGCCATTTCACAGGCCCTTGTCCGATTCGGGACGATTCCCGCGGACAAGGGCCTTGTTTTTTTGCGTCTGCCGCCGCTTCGCGCCGCATACCCATGAATTGGAGCAGTCTTGTGATGTGAGGAGGGAACCGTCCTGAACCAGCTGAACCAGATTCGGGAATGGCATCCGTTCGTCGGCCCGTTCGACCCTTGTCCGCCGATCACCTGCAAAGCGTATCTTGTGCCGCCGAACTTGCTCATCCCGTACCAGCCGCCGAACTGGCCGCAGTTTTCGCCCGCGGAAGCGCTGAAACGGGGCACGCTGTGGCCGGCGCTTTACAGTCCGTATGAATCCCGCATGCTGGAAGGGAGGGCGGAAGGACAATGAGCGCCGGGAAGAAGCCGGACGAAGCGTACTATCAGCTGCTGACAGAGCTGCAGCAGCTCGATTTCGTGCTTGTGGAGCTGACGCTTTATCTGGACACGCATCCTTACGACATGCAGGCGGTGCAGCAGTTCAACCAGTTCGCGCAGCGAAGGCAGCAAGTCGCGCAGGTTTACGAGAGCCGGTACGGGCCGCTCCTGCAGTTCGGCCACAGCTTTTCCCGCTATCCGTGGGACTGGGCGAACACGCCGTGGCCGTGGCAAGTGTAACGCCAGCCGGCGAGCCGACAACCGGTCAAGGAGGGACTTCAGGCGATGTGGATTTATGAGAAAAAATTGCAGTACCCGGTCCGCGTCAGCAAATGCGACCCGCGGATGGCCAAATATCTGATCGAGCAGTACGGCGGCGCGGACGGCGAATTGTCGGCGGCGCTCCGCTACCTGAATCAGCGGTACACGATCCCGGACAAGGTAATCGGATTACTTACGGACATCGGCACGGAAGAATTTGCCCATCTCGAGATGATCGCGACGATGGTCTATAAACTGACGAAGGATGCGACTGTCGAGCAACTGGAAGCGGCGGGACTCGGTCCCCACTACTCGAACCACGACCGGGCGCTGTTCTACAACAACGCGGTCGGCGTGCCGTGGACGGCGACGTACATTCAGGCGAAGGGCGATCCGATCGCGGATCTCTATGAAGACATCGCAGCGGAAGAAAAAGCGCGGGCGACGTACCAGTGGCTCATCGACCAGACGGACGACGTCGACCTCCAGGACAGCCTGAAGTTTCTGCGCGAACGCGAGATCGTCCACTCGCTGCGGTTCCGCGAGGCGGTCGAGCTGCTGAAGGCGGAGCAGGAGACGAAGAAGGTGTTTTGATGTGTAAGTAAAAGTACTCGTAAGGATGTCAGTTTACCCGATAAGGTGATGACATCCTTTTTAGTGTTTTTGATGTTAAGTTCTGGAAATGACCTAACGACGGCGGAAAAAAAGATCACGAACAAAGTCCGTGATCGAGGGAGTTGATTTTTATATAAACTTTTTGGAAACTTCCAAGATTTTTTCTTTGTAGCCCCAAATATCTAAAGGTTTTTCTATACTTACCATGGTTTTATCTTCATCGTTGAATTGTATATACTTGTTGTTACCATTAAAACCGAGGCGACAAACCCACTTTCGGATCGAATTATCGACTAAAATGTTAAAATAACTCATGTTGTCACGATAGAAAATACGGTCTTCATTCATTACATCTTTCAGTATTAATTTAACCACAACATAACCTTCAAGTTCCTCTGCTGTAGTCTCAATTTGAGGTTCATCATTGGTGGGCGCACTCGCTGCTATTTCTTTTTCGGCTGTTTTATCATCTGTCGAGTCGGATGATGTATTGGCTAGAGCAGCTTTCAACTTGTCATTAACCATATCATTTACAAACTGCTTCAAAGATTTTCGTACCAAACCATTGAATCTTTCAAGCACCTGTCTCGTTTTCTTTCCAGGATAGATATCGGACAGGATGAAAGCGACGAAATCATCACTAGGAGATTCCCATTGTTTTGCAAGAAATTGCTTTATCTCGTTCGAGTATTTAAGTTCAGAAGCGGTAGTAAGAATATTTTCTATATTGAAGTTATCTTTACGAAACTTGAAAAGTTCCGGGACCTGACTGTCGCGAATGTCAAACAAATTAAATTCTAAAAATGGAGTAGAATCCATTTTATTCGGCTCATTCAGATCTGTATAGAAACGGTATATAATTCCATTGGTGAGTATAGCAAAACACACCTCCTTATACGCAAACGATCATTGGAAGTTACGCAAATCCGCCCGCCGGCTTTAACGAACTTTCAGATCAAATCCCTTCCACGATCCGCCGCGCCCGCTTCGACACCTGAGCTAGCAGCTCGTCCTCGTCGATCGTGAGCAGCCGCCGGCCCCGCATCAGCACCCGGCCGTTCACGATCGTCGTATCCACGTCCGCGCCGACCGCGCAGTACGCGAGCAGGGAAGGGACATTGTGGACGGGCTGCAGGTGCGGTTTCCGCAGATCGATCAAAATGAGGTCCGCTTTCTTGCCGGCTTCCAGCGTGCCGACCTCATCCGCAATTCCGAGCACCGAAGCGCTCCCTGCCGTCGCCATGCGCAGCGCCTCCATGGCCGGCAGTTTCGCGGGGTCGCCGTAATCCAGCTTCTGCAGCCAGGCGGCGGCCCGGATCTCCTCGAACATGTCGAGCGTAGCCGCGCTGCCCGCGCCGTCTGTGCCGATGCCGACCGCAATGCCTTGTTCCGCCATCTCCGATACCGGCGCGATGCCGCAGCCCAGTTTCAGATTGCTGACCGGATTGTGCGCCGCGCCGCCCCGCATGCCCCTCAAATACCCGATGTCCCGCCGGTTCAGATGCACGCTGTGGGCGAGCAGGACATGCGCCTTCTCGAACAGCCCGAGATGGTACAAATATTCGGTCGGCGTCTGATTGTACCGCTCCCGGATCATCGCTGCTTCTTCCACCGTCTCCGCGAGATGCGTATGGATCGGGATATCCTCCTGCTCCGCCAGCCGGATCACCTCGCGCCAGGCTTCCGGCGGAACGGTGTACGGCGAATGCGGCCCCAGCATCGTCGTGATTCTGCCGTCCGCCTTGCCGCTCCAGTGCTTGATGAGATCGAGCGCTTCCGCCATGCGCCGCCCGCCGTCATCCTCCGTGAAAACAAGCCCGCGGGTCAGCGAGGCGCGCATCCCGGTTTCCTCCACCGCCGCCGCGATTTCGTTCATGTGGATGTACATGTCGGCGAACGCCGTCGTGCCCGAGCGGATCATTTCGGCCATCGCGAGTTTCGCGCCCCAGTAAATGTCTTCGGGTGTCATCCGGGCTTCGGCGGGCAACATCTTCTTCTCCAGCCAGTCCATCAGCTTCAGATCGTCGGAGAAGCCCCGCAGCAAGCTCATGGGGGTGTGCTGATGGGCGTTGATCAGCCCCGGCATCGCCGCCATTCCTTCGGCATGAATGACCTCATCGGCCCCGGCGTCCCGGATGGCCGGCTGAATGTCCGCGATCCGGCTGCCGTCGATCAGGATGTCCCCGGTGAACGGCGCATCGTGCCGCATCGTCAGAATCGTGGCGCCTTTGATCAGCAATTTCATTGTGACAACCTCCTCCTTCGAGCGCTATACTAAACCTTGACGCAAGTGGAAGGTCAAGCGCGGGAGGCGAGGACGTCTCATGAAAATCAAAGAAGCCGCGGAACGGCTCGGCATTTCGCAGCGGGCGATCCGGTTCTATGAAAAACAGGGCCTCCTCTCGCCGTCCAGACAGCAGCACAACGGGTATCGGGCGTTCGGCGAAGAGGACATCTGGCGGCTGCAGACGATCGTCGCCCTGCGGGAAGCGGGCATGCCGATCGCCGACATCCGGACGGCGCTCGCCGAGATCGACGCGAATGACGAGGGCAGGCTCATGGAGCTGCTTGAGCTGCAGCGGTCCGTCATGTTCGCCAAATGGGTCGAAATGAAGCAGATGATCGAGACGGCCGACCGCATGATCGAGACGCTCCGGCAGAACCGGACGCTGCCGATCGACGACATGTATCAGTTGGCGGAAGGTTCGAGGAGACTCCGGGAGCAGCGGCCTGGGAGGACCGTTGGGGGTTCGACGAGCAGGCCGGCGACCACGACCGGCTCGTCCGGGAAGACAAGACGAAGTATCCGGATTACGATGAAGCGCTGCGTCTGATCGTGAAGCGGGCGGCCCCGGTCCATGGCGAGCGGGGACTGGACATCGGGACGGGCACGGGCAACCTGGCCGGCCTGTGCCTGGAAGCGGGAGCGGCGATGGCGGCCGTCGACCAGTCGAAGGAAATGCTGAAGGCGTGCCGGCGCAAGTTTCCCGAGGTGGAGACGAGGCTCGGCAACTTCCTCGCGCTGCCTTACCTGGACGGGAGGTTCGACTTCGTCGTCTCCAGCTTTGCCCTGCGCCATCTGACGGGCAGCCAGATGCTGCTCGCCGTTCAGGAAATGCGGAGAGTGCTGAAGCCCCACGGCCGGATCTGCATCGCGGATCTGATGACCGCCGGAGAAAGCGGCGCATGCGGCAGCAGCGAGACCGGCCTGCCGCTTCCGGCGCTCCTGGACGCGTTGGAGACGAACGGCTACATCACGAAGCAGGATCAGATGGGCGAGCGGCTGCATGTCGTGCTGGCCGTTCCGGTTAGGCCGCACCGTCCGGGCTGACCGCTGGCGCCGGCAACAGCATCACACCCCGACCCGCCGTCTCTGCAGCGGTGTCGGGTGATCGTTCATGCCTGCCATGTTTCGGACGCCATCGGCTCGCCGGCCGCATCGACCGAATATACGGCGGCTTCCGGCTGCTTGCCGGTCCGGCTCGCAGGCCGTCCCCATGTCTGCGCCGCCGCGCCGCCCGCCGTCCGGCCCGTCGTGCGGCCGGTCGTTCTGCCGGCCGTCCCGCCAGCCGTCTTGCCCGTCGTCCGTTGCGACGACCGTCCCGTCGTTTTCCCGGCCGTCCGCCGCTGGCGCAGACGATTCCGGTACAGCCACAGCGCGTATTGCAGCGGCCGCACGAGCGCCAGCCGGTACGCCTCCTTTTCGCCGGCCCGGCGGAACACGTCGCGCGCCGGCTTCGGATTCACTTCCAGCAGCCAGAACCGTCCGTCCTTGTCGATCGCAAGATCCAGGGCCAGCTCGCACAGCGGGCCGAAACAGTTCTCCAGATACCGGGCGACGTCGATGCCGAATTGCCCGATCTCTTCCTGCACCTGCTGAGCCTTCGTCTCGCTGCCGAGCCATCCGGGCAGCACCGAGGACAGCGGCGCCGCCTGGCCGCCGCCGTGCAGGTTGCTCGTCACGCTTCCCGGCGGTCCGATCCGCACGGCGCAGCCCGTCACGCTCCATTCGCCGCGGCCGTTCTTCTGCACGAGCAGCCGGTAATCGTGCACCCGGCCGTTCGAAAGCCGGATCTGGATGCCCTGCTGCACGAGATATTTGCGGCCGCGCAGATCCCAGCCGGCGAGCTTCGCCGGAAGCAGGGACGGCCGGATGCGCATCGGGCGGATGATCCGCCGGGAATGGTCGCGTCCCTGGACGAGCAGGCTTGCGCCCGAGCGCTGAATGCGCAGAATGCCCCGTCCACCCGTGCCGCCCGCCGGCTTCAGATAGAGCAGCGAATGCCGCTTGAGCATTTCGGTCAAATCCCTGCTGCTCTCGTACATCCGCGTATGCGGCAGATGGTCGCGAAACCGGGCGTCGCGGGCGAGCGTCCGGTAGACCGACCATTTGTTGCCGATCGGTTTGTTCAGAAACAGATGATGCGCATACCTGGAACGAAAATATTTCAGCCGTTCGAAGCGCTTGCTTCGCTGGATCCGGCACCGGTCGAAGATCATGTGCGGGAATCCGGTCCACTCCCGCCGCCATGTGCCGGACTCCGGCAAATACCGCTGGGCGTGGATCCGGTTCGTCTTGTAGTTGACGTCATCCGGCGTGAATACGATCAGATCGAGGCCGAGTTTCCGGGCGGCCAGCGTCATTTTCTTGTATACGGACCGTTCTTCCAGCAGGCCGCGGTCATTCAGGTAGAGCGTCATGATGCCGAGCACCGGTTTTCCCATGTCAGGGTTCACACTCCCGTTCGGCGCAGCGGTCCGGTCCCGCCGTCAGTGCGCCCGCAAACCGCACGAAGCCGCCGTCCGCTTCCGGTGCGTCGACCTCCATCAGTCCGGCGCGCCTGCACATGGCGACGACCCGGCTGTCGGAGGCCGGCACGCGGCAGTCCAGCGACCCGGTCCGCGCCAGCAGCGCCCGGGTCAGGGTCGTCCCGATGCCGCGGCCGCGCACGGCGGGATGCACGACGACAACAAACGCTTCCCGGCCGCGGCCTATCGCCAGCGCGACGCCGGCCGTCCAGCCGCCCGCTTTCGCGACGACGCAGGCCGTGCCGGTCCTGTCCGGACGGCCGAGCAGCACCGGATCGAGTTCGGCCAGCCGGCGCAGCGCGTCTTCGCCGATCGCGCCGTCGCCGAACGCCGCCGCGAACGCGAGCAGCCTCCGGCGGTGCAGAATCCATTTGACCGGTGTCACGAAGCGGATTTTCGTCTCCATCAGGCTCCGCTCGCTTTCTTCTTTTTCTTCTGTTTGAGCAGGAAGTGGCTGTATTGGAAAATGCGTTCGAGGGACTTCTGCCGGATGTGCGGCTCGTCGAACTTCATCGGCTTCGAGTTCGCCTCGAAGAACCAGATGCCGCCCTGCTTGTCGACGCCGAGATCCATCGACATCTCGCCGAGCTCATGGCCGGAAGCCCGCTCGATCTGACGGGCGATGAGCAGAGCGGCGCTCTTCACCTTGGTCAGAATCTTGCGCGCGTGCTCGGGGCCGAACGCGCCGACCAGCAGCTTCTCCGGCTCCTCGATGCTGCCGCCGCGCGGCACGTGGGTCGTAATGCTCGCCGACCCGGCGAGCCGCGCGCCGATGCCGGTAATGTCCCACTGGCCGCGCTGATTTTTCTGGATGAGCACCCGAAGATCGAACTGCCGGTCGCCGTAAGCGGCGAGTTCAATGCCTTGCTGCGCGATGTACCGCTCGCCTTGGCGCTGCTTCTTGATCCGGTTCCACAGCGCGCTGAACGTGCCGCAGCGGAACGTCTTGCTCCGCTTCTTCTGCTGCAGCTTCAGCCGGTAGGGAAGCTGTTTCTCCTTGAACAGCCGCACGGACATGATGCCGACGCCCGCCTTGCCGCTGACCGGCTTGAGGTACAGGAACGGATGCTGCTTGAGCATGTTCCGGAGGCTTTCCCGGCTGATGAGCCGGCGCGTTACCGGAATGTACGGCCGGGTCGTCTTCGACATGCTCAGCCACTCGAACAGGCTCCATTTGTTGAAGAACGCGGGGTTGAACAGCCGGATGTTCGGATGTTTCAGGCAGGCCGCGATTTTGCGCCGCACCGCGGGGAGCATTTCGTCTTCGCGCATCGGCACCCGGTTGTAGACGATGTCCGGAAGAGGGAACCAGCCTTTCTTCCACGTCTGCGTCTCTTCCGAGAACGTGTAGCCGGCCACGCGCGGCTTCGACAGCTTGAGCTGGCTCACCGTCACGACGTAGGTGGTGAAGCCGAGCTCCCGGCCGGTCTTGATCAGGTCGGCGAAGTTGTTCCGGTTGCCCCGGAAAAGCTGCACGTCGTCCTCGATCGTCAGAATCGCGAACGCCGGGCGCTTCGCTTTGGCGTCTACGGCGGGCTGCTGTTCCGCAGCAGGATGCTGCATTATGCCTCCCTCCTCCTGAAGCGGGCCAGATACAGGCAATGTTCCAGAATATATTCCATGGAAGCCCGGCCTTGGGATTTGAGCGCCGGATGCTTGAAGATCGAGCGGCCGGGCTTCGCGTTCGCTTCGAACATCCAGACGCCGCCGTTCTTGTCAATGCCGATGTCCAGCCCGAGTTCGCCGAGCGTATGCGGATAGTTCCGCTCAATTGCCTCGGACAGCTTGACGGCGACTTTCTTCGCGTTCTCCAGCACTTCGCCGGCGCGTTCGCCGAACGTCCGGCTGAGCGCCTGCTCGGGCGTCATGAGCGAGCCGCCGTTCTTGATGTGCGTCGTCACGCTGCCGCGCCCGGCTTTCTTGGCGCCGATGCCGACAGGGACCCACTCGTTGTTGCCATTCTTGTGCATATGGAAGCGGAAGTCGATCGGACATCCGTCGATTTCGACGAGCCGGATCCCCTGCTGGATGACGTAGCGGGACAGCGAGCTTCCGTGCCGCGCCTGCAGCATGCGCATGAGGGAGCGGAATGAAGGGAACCGGAGCAGCACGTTGCGGCCGTTCCGCCGGTACCTGGCGAAGTAACCGCGTTTCGGGTGATACGTCAGCCGATAGATGCCGGCGCCGAGGCTGCCGGCCGTCGGTTTGAAATAGACGAACTGGTGCTTCTCGATCATTTCCTTGATTTTCTCCGGCGTCGGCCCCGCCACCGATTCCGGCAAATGTTTCTCGCCGTCCGGATCTCCTTGCAGGAGGTCGTAGACATCCGATTTGTTGAAGAAGCTCCAGTTGAAGAAGGGGATGTTTTTGCGGACGAACCTTTCCCGGAGTCCGGTGATCGACGACGTCAGCTCCGCCCGGCGGCTCGGCAGCCGGTTGTAGACGACGTCGGGCAGCGGCACCTTCTTGCGGATCCACCCGCCCTTCGGATTCAGGAACCAGCCGTTCACCTGCTCCGACTGCCAGTCGATGTCGCGCGGCGTGAACGCGAAGAAGTACGCCTTCTTGCCGCCGACCGCAAGCAATTGCCGGATGAACGGCGTGCGGGAACCGAACGGCATCGAGGCAGTCCGGACGGAGGAGTCCGTGAGCACGCCGATGAGCGGGCCAATCTGCACTTCGTTGTTCGCGCTCTGGATATAGACGCTTCCCGCCTTCGGCACGCCCATCAGATTGCGGATGCCGGCCGACAGGTAGATGTACTTCCCGTCCCTGCGCAGCGGGCGCAGGACGGCCGTCGCTTTCTCTCTGCCGAGCTTGAGCAGGATCCGCTTTTTGCCGGTCAGCTTGAGCTGCTTCAGCAGCGCCCCGGTGACGTACACGACCCGGTCGGCCTGTTGCGAGAAGCGGACGTTGCAATTCGTAAGACTCATGATTGAACCTCCTGCATGGTAGCCGTAGAGTGAGCAGTCGTCCCGTTCATGCAGCGCTTCCGGCGCCGGTCCGTAAGAAGCGCGGGGCCCGGGGTTCCCCGGGCCGGCGCGCCCGCCGCCATCAGGCGGAGGCCGTAAGAAATCGTCCGTTCCGCGGCCAGCCTTTCGCCCGCGTCATCGCCGATCTCCGCGAAGATGGCGCGCCCGGGCTTCGCGTTGAGTTCGAGCAGCCACAGCCGGCCGTCCGGTTCGATGCCGAAATCGGCGCCGATCTCCGCCAGCCGGCCGAACGCGCGCTCGGCCTCGCGGGCGGCCAGCAGCGCGGCGCGCTTCGCCTCACCCAGCAGCCGGGCGGCCGCATGATCGCCCAGCATCGCCGCAAGGAAAGGCAAGGCGGGGCGCGCCGTGCCGCCGCCGTGCAGATTGCTCGCCGCCGTGCCCCGCCGGCCGATCCGGACGGCGGCGCCGGTCACGCCCCACCGTCCGGAGCCGTCCTTCTGCACGAACAGGCGGAGGTCGAACGGTTCGTCTGCCGCCGTCCGCAAATCGAGCAGCGGCTGCACGAGGTAGGGGCGGCCGCGGGTCAGCGCCTCGGCCGCCTGCGCGAGCCGCTCTGCGGGCACGCGCAGCTCGAACGCCTCGTTCCGCATCGTCCGCCCGGCAATGCGGACGATGCCGCCGCCGGGCTCGGGGCGCAAGGCGGCCGTGCCGCGGCCTTGCATGCCGGCGGCCGGCTTCAGGAACAAGCCGGCCGGATGCGCCGCGAGCAGCCCGGCGAGCCGCCGCGGCCTGAAGGCCGCCGTCGGCGGCAGCAGCGGGGCCAGCGCGCGGCACCGCCTGAGCGCCGCGTACACCTGCGCTTTGCCGGGCAGAGCGCGGCCGAGCGGCGCCGCGCCGTGCCGCCGCAGGATGCGGACGGCGCGCGCGCCTGCCGCCTGCTCTGCCGGCGAGCGCGGGAACCGCCGGTCGAACCAGACCGGCGGCACGGGCGCAAGCAGCGGCATCCAGCCGCCCTCCGCGAGCGCCCAGCCGCGCACCAGTCCGCGGCTGCGCTCCTCCCGGACGCCTTCCGGCGCAAACACGATCACGTCAAGCCCCATGTCGCTTCCGGCCGCCGCCAGCATCCGGCACAGGCGGTCTTCCGGCATCCGGCCGCCGGCCGGCTCCCGGCTGATCAGCACGCCGAACCGTCCCCGTCCGCCGCGGCGGGCGGGCCGCTCACAGTCCGGCCAGATGGCGCGCATAGAGCAGCATGACCCGCACGGACGGCCGGATGCCCGTGGCGGAGAGCGGGGTATTGTCGTTCTTGGACGGCTTGCTGTTCACTTCCAGCAGCCAGACGCGCCCGGACGTGTCGAGCGCGAGGTCGATGCCGAGTTCGCCGAAATGCGCCGGAATTTGCGCATCGACGCCGGCCGCGATCTGCAGGGCGGCCGTCCGGAGCCGTGCGGAGGCATCCTGGCGGCCGGCGGCCAGGTTCGATTTCGCGATCGCTTCCCTCACCGTGCTGAGCGTGCCGCCTCTGGCGATATTCGACACGAAATGCTGGCCGCCCGCGATCCGCGCCACGATCGAAGTCACGATCCACTCGCCGGAACCGTTCTTCTGCACCAGCGCGCGGAAATCGATCGGCCGGCCCCCGGTCTCGATCAGGTTCAGCCCCTGCTGGACCTGGTAGCGGGCCGCGCGCAGCTTGCCCGAGATGGCGGCGTACAGCTTGAGCAGCGTCGGAAACTGCTGGCGGCGCGTGCCGAGCGTTGTCGCATGATGCGCGGCGTATCCTCCCGACGGCAGGCGGACGATCTTGATGATCCCCTTGCCGAGGCTGCCGCGGACCGGTTTCAGGAACACCGTACTGTAGCGGGAGCACATCGATTTCAGCATCGGAAAGCCGCTCAGCAGGTGGGATTCGGGCAAATACCGGCCGAGCGACGGCTGTTTGCGGAGCGCGCTGAACACTTCCGACTTGTCGAGAAATTTTTCGTTGAACACCTGCGTGCCGAAGCGCGATTTTACTTCCTTGAAGAAATGTTGTACGCTGGTTTTATTCTCCAGCTTGCGCGTCGTCAGCCGATTGTTGATGACATCCGGCGCGGGCGCCTTCGCGCGGCGCCATCCGTCGGCATAGACCCAGACGTCCAGCCGGGAGACGCTGCCGCCGAGCATCGCCGGCGTCAGAAAATAGACCGAAGCGCCCTGGATGCGCGCTGCATCCACCAATTCCTTGCAGAAACTGGTGATGGATCCGAACGGACGATCAGGCGAATTCGGATAATCCCGGCTGACCAGCACGCCGATGAGCGGTCCGAGCACGAGCTGGCGCGATGCGCGGCGATAGCGCATGCGGAGGGTGCACGGCGCGTGCAGACCGAGCCGGCCGGCCAGGGCCTGACTGATGCGCATGCCGTCGTAGCGCTGGACGGGAATCACCTTCACGTTGTCGCGGTAAGCGCCGAATTTGAGCTGAACGGTCTGACCTTGCGGAATTTGCCACTTTTTGAGGTGCGATTCGCCAAGCATGAGCGTATCTTCGGACAGGATGCCGGGGCTGACGATCTGAACGCTGATCTTCGAACTTTGCATCTCGATCTCCTTTCGTCCCTCACGCAGGCGCCCTGGGCCGCTCGACGGCACAAGCTGGTCAATGATCACGATTACTCCACTATATGAGGACATCTATACACTGGTGATTGGCCCCTCCGGCCGATCGCGCAAAAGGACGGACCAAAGATGCAGCTGTGGCTATTCATCACGGTGAATGTGTGCGTCGCCGCTTTCGTCGGCGCGTTGACCAATCATTTCGCGATCAAAATGCTGTTCCATCCGCGGCGCGCGCTGTACATCCTGGGCAGACGGGTGCCGTTCACGCCGGGCCTCATCCCGAAGCGCAAGGACGAGATCGCTGCGGCGCTGGGCCATGTCGTCGCGGACTATCTGGTGACGGCCGACGGGATTCGGGAATGGCTGCGCGGCGGCGCGATGCAGGAAGCCGCGGCCGCGAAGATCCGAAGCTGGCTTCTGGCCCGTGCCGAAGAAGGCCTCACGGCGGAACGGCTGATCCTGAAGTTCACGGATCGTGAATCATGGGAAGCGATGCGGACGAAATGGGCGGCCCGGGGCGCCGGGCTGGCGGAGCGGTGGGTCGAGCGGTTGTGGGAAGAAGGCGGCTGGAAGGCGAAGACGATCGCGGAGCTGGTGCCCGGCTGGTCCGAAGAGACGGCCGCCGGATGGGCGGAGGATCTGTCGGACTGGCTGGCCGTTTCGCTCCGGGAGGAGCTGCTTTCCATTCGCGGCCAGCGGACGCTGCGCAACATGATCGACGGGCTGCTGGACCGGACGGGCGGATGGATCGGCGTGCTCGCGGGCATTTTCGTGGATGAGGACAAGGCGGCGGCAAAATTGACCGAGGTGCTTGTCGAGCAGCTTGAAAGCGGCGCGCTGCGCGAGATGATGCGGACGTTCATCGCGAAGAAGCTGGCGGAAGCGGGAGACTGGACGCTCGAGCAGGCGGCGGCGCGCCTGTCGGGCGAAGAAAATCCGCTCCCCTGGCTGAAAGAGCAGGCCTTGCGGCTGCTTCGCCTGGAAGAGCGGATCGGCGAACTGGAGAAAACGGATGTCGGCGAACTGCTTATCCGCCATGAACGGGCATGGGGAGAGGCGCTGCGGGCGATCGTCGGCGCCGCGTTCGACCTGCTGGACCGCCGGCTGGAGACGGTTGTCGCCGCTTTCAAACTGCCCCAGCTTGTGCAGAAGCAGGTCGAGAAATTTCCGGTCGAACAGGTCGAGCGCATCATGCTGAGCCTGTCTGGGCGGGAATTCCGCGCAATCACCTGGCTGGGCGCGCTGCTCGGCGGCATCATCGGACTGGTTCAGTCCGTGTTCCTGCAGCTTGTCCGGTGATCAGGCCGCCCCGCGCCTCAAGGTATCAGACATGCCGCACTTCCGGATTGATCGGAATGCGGGCGGTGAAGACGATGCCGCGCTCCGGCTGGAAGCCGACTTCGACATCGCCGCCGTAATGTCTGACGCGTTCGACGACGATCGGCAGTCCGAGCCCTTCGTGGCCTTTCTTCTTCGTGCTGTAGCCGGGGGTGAAGATGCGCTTCCGCTCCGCCTCCGGCAGCGGATCGCCGGCGTTGCCGACGCTGATGCGCAGCTCGCCGTCCGTCTGGTCGATGTCCAGCGTCACGATCCGCGCACTCTCCTTCTGCTTCATCACTTCATCGAAGGCGTTGTCGACCAGGTTGCCGACGATCCGCACCAGATCGATGCTTCGCACCGCGGACAGACCTTCCGGCAGTTCCGTCAGCCGATACTCGAACCGGATCTGCTTGACCTGGGCGATCGCCTGCTTCGCCATCAGCAGCGATTCCAGCGCCGTGGCCGGAATTTTTTCGGCCAGACGGGTTACGGAACGGATCTCCCCGACGACTTCTTCCATGTATTGTTTCAGCTGTTCGTGCTTCTTCATGGTCAGCATCGCGTACATCGTCTGCACATGATTGACGAAGTCGTGCCGCTGGCCGCGGATCGTCGTCAGCATCTGCATCAGGTCGCCGACGAACGCCTCCTGCGTCACGCGGATGGCTTCATCGCGCGCTCTTGCAATCAGCCGCACGGTCAGGAAGGATATGACGATGACCGCGAAAATGCCCACATAGAACAGCAGGCGCAAGCCGGACTCGCGCACGTGTACATACCGCGTCATGAACAGCAGAATCAGGAGAAAACACTGGACGAAGGCGAGAACGACATAGTAATGAATGTACCGGTTGCGCTCATTCATGAGAAAATGCAGCACGCGCCGGCCGGGAGAACGTCCGGTGAGCTCCATCCACAAGGCGGAGGCGCCGAGCAGCGCATGCGCGGGCCAAAACATCTGGAAGAAGCGATACAGCGGCCAGTCGCCGGGATCCGTCGGCAGGCTGCCGCCGATGGATGCCAGATAGACAACGGATGACAGCTCGACCAGGAAGAAGAGCAAGCCCGTGACGAGCGTGAGGAAGGCGCGGACCTTCCACGGCAGATCGGGACAGACGAGCGACAAGACGGCAAAATACAACACCATGCCGGCGAACGGCTGGATGAACGGGTCGACCAGCGACAGGCTGATGACGATGAGCACGGACGACACAATCGCCAGCAAGAACAGCCTGGGGAAGAATCGGGGCGGGCGCAGCCCGAAGAAACGAAAGCAGAACCAGGACGCGGTCAGCGCCTCGGGAAACGTGACAAGACATCCGATCTTCAGCAGCAACGGAAACTCCATACACACCTCGCGCCAGGCCCCGGTGTCGAATGCCGGTGAAACGGATCCAGGGCATATCTTCACTATAACGGCTTTCTGGTAAAATGAGAATAACATTTCGCATGAGCGGAGGGAAGATGGTCATGCCGGAAGTTCCGCGCGACGAGGCGGTAACGAAGCACGAACGCATTTTGGAATATATCAAGGATCTCAAGGTGGGCGCCCGTCTCTCGGTCCGCTCGCTCGCCCGCAAGCTGCACGTCAGCGAAGGAACGGCGTACCGGGCATTGAAAGAAGCGGAAAGCGCCGGCTATGTCAGCACGCGGGAGCGCATCGGCACGGTGCGGATCGAGAAGAAGCAGGGACAGCGGGACGGACGGCTGACATTCGGCGACGTGGCGGGCATCGTCGAGGGCCAGGTGCTCGGCGGCGCGGCGGGACTCGACAAGCCGCTGCACAAGTTCGTCATCGGCGCGATGGAGCTCGACGCGATGGTCCGCTACATCGACGCCGGCAGCCTGCTGATCGTCGGCAACCGGGAGAACGCGCACCGGCGGGCGCTCGAGCGGCACGCGGGCGTGCTGATCACCGGCGGATTCGGCACCGGCGAAGACGTGATCCGGCTGGCCGACGAGACCGGGCTGCCGGTCATTTCGTCGAAGCACGACACGTTCACGGTCGCCTCGATGATCAACCGGGCGATGTACGACCGGCTCATTACGCGGAAGATCATGCTGCTCGAAGACATCGTCACGACGGACAGCGCGCCGCTTACGCTGCGGATGAGCGAGACGGTCGCCGACTACCTGCGGCTGCGGGAGCGGACGGGATTCGCCCGTTTTCCCGTCGTCGACGACCGGGGACGGATCGTCGGCATGATGACGGCGCGCGACGCCGACGGCGCGGAACCGGATGAGGCGATAGAGAAGCGGATGACCCGCCCGCCGGTTACGGCGCATCCGTCGATGCCTGTCGCGGCGGCCGCCCACCGGATGACGAGCGAGGGCATCGACCTCCTGCCGATCGTCGACCGGCACCGGCGGCTGCTGGCGGTCGTCAGCCGGTCGGACATTACGCGGGCGATGCAGTTCGCCGGCAAGCAGCAGCCGGGCGAGACGATCGATGATCTGATCTGGAGCGGGTTCACGGAGGAAAAGCGGACGGAAGACGCGCTGCCGGTCTATGTCGGCAAGATGACGCCGCAGATGTCCGGACCGGCCGGCACCGTATCCGAGGGCACGCTGCTCTCGCTTCTGACATTGGCAGCGAAGCAGACGATTCGCGAGGTTTCCCGGCGCGGCCATGTCGTGGAGAGCATCACGACGTATTTCGTCCGCCCGGTGCAGATTGAGGCGGAGGTTCGGCTCATGCCGCGTCTGCTCGAGCTGAGCCGCAAGTCGGCCAAGGTGGAGATGGAGCTGCACGACGAGCACGGCCTGGCCGTCAAGGCGCTCGCCGCGGCGCAGATGATCGATCCGCTGTAAAGGATTACTTCAGCGAACGGTAGACGCTGTGGTTGCGCAGCCCGGCGAACAGATTGAACAGGCCGAGCAGCAGGAAAACGGCGCCGACGATGACGCGGATGGTCGATCCGGTGAACAGCAGCATCTGGATCAGCGCCAGCAGGATCAGCATGATGCCCATGACGATGTTCATCCGCGCCGACAGCAGGCCGCGCGTCTTAAGATCGGCGCTGCGCCGGTACCGCAGGCTGTAATAGACGGTCGCCGCGAGCGAGGCGATCACGCCTATGGAGAGCACCCATTGCAGAACGACATTTTCGATCGGCATGATGTGATGTCGGCTCCTTTTCATTTCACGGGCCTGTCCGCAAGACGGATTTGAGATGGTGATTGCGGGCGGTCCCATTTTTATGGTGCGGTTGCAACGTGTATAGTGCGTAAATGAGGCGTTCGAAGTCTCGCAAGAGTCTGTAACGCGGATACCACGCTACGGCGCCCCAAGGCGCCTACCAGACGAATTTGTAACGCGGATACCACGTTACAGTGCTTCAAGGCGCTCGTCCGGCGAGACTTCAGCACGCACGAAGCTGAAAAAGACGGTTGATCAGCACCCCGATATCGTCCGGGTGATCAAACGTCCCGACAATCTCTTGCCATTGTATCAAATCGGGCCGGGATTTGTCATATTTCACCCCGGCAGCCGCGGCCGCGCCGTTACCCAGACGGTCATCGTGCCGTCGGCGACGAGCACGGTGCGGATCTCGACCACGTAATCGGTGTTCTTCAATCCCTTGTACACTTTGCCGTCCAGCAGAAGCCGCGCCAGGCGGGCTTCCGAGTCGATGTCGTAGACGTTGCGCCCGAGGAAAGCGGAGAGATCGCGCCGGAGCTGCTGCTTGAGCATTGTTTCGGTCACCGTATCAAGCGGCTTCGGACTGCCGTCCGGACCGCGGCTGGTTTCGATGTGGGGCACGACCGATTTGATGATGCCGTGCTGGTTCCGGTAATTCGTCAGCTTCCGGATCTCCAGTTCATATTCCCCGAGCTTCTCTTCTGCCTCGTGCAGCCGCTCGACCAGCGCGTCGAACTTCGCGGCGAACAGCCCGTTATACACCGCGGCGCCCGCGACCATGCCAAGCACGAAAATGCCGAGCGCGGTGCTCATCCTGCGGAACCGGTCGAACGACGGCACTCGCATCGTCACAGTCCCCCCCGGACGATCCAGCGGACCAGTTCGGTCCCGAGATGCGCCCCGAGGAACGCGCAGGCGATAAGCAGAATCTGTTGAACGGCCGGCGACAGATGGCCCTCGGTGACGTTCGCCTCGATGACGCGCACCGGGTCGATTGTGCCGCCGATCGCGACGACGATCGCCCATATCTTGAGCCGCATGGCCGTGTCGAGCATCGTCGAAGCCGGCGGATACGAGACGAACACCGCGCCGACCGCGGCGAGCAGCGATCCGCCGATGATGACCCCGAAAGCGATGAAGAAATCGATAACAGCCGTCGACAGAAAAACGATCATGCCGGCACCTCCCGCATGTTCCGCATTGGACAGGCCTTCTCCGCTACCCAGTCTATGAGATGACCGAACTTTTTTATGATAAAATGATGGCGTAATTACGCGTACGGAAGGGACAAGCGCTTATGACGCGACCGGATTCGTTCGTTCATCTTCATGTGCACAGCGAATACAGTCTGCTCGACGGCGCGGCGCGCATCCGCGGCCTGGCGGACCGGGCGGCCGAGCTCGGCATGAAGGCGCTCGCGCTCACCGACCACGGGGTCATGTACGGCGCGATTCCGTTCTACAACGCCTGCGTCGCCTGCGGGATCAAGCCGATCATCGGCTGCGAGGTTTACCTGACGCCGGGCTCCCGGCTGGAAAAGGGTTCGCGCCGTGACCATCCGATCCACCACCTGACGCTGCTTGCGAAAAATGCCGACGGCTACCGCAACCTGATGCGGCTCACCTCGATCGCCCACCTGGAAGGCTTCCATTACAAGCCGCGCATCGACTACGAAGCGCTCGCCGCCCACGCGAACGGGCTGATCGTTCTGAGCGGCTGTCTGAACGGCGAGATTCCGCAGCATCTGCTGCACGGACGGGACGAGGAAGCGAAGCGGGTTGCGCTGCGCCTCAGGGACATGTTCGGCGACGATTTCTATCTGGAGATCCAGGATCACGGCATGCCGGAGCAGAAGAAGGTGGCAGCCGGCCTCATCCGTCTGGCGGAGGAGACCGGCATCCCGCTCGTCGCAACCAACGATGTCCACTACCTGCGGCCGGAGGATGCGGCGCTGCAGGAAGTGCTGCTCTGCATCGGAACGGGCAAAACGATCGAGGACGAGGACAGGCTGAAGATCACGACCGACCAGAACTACCTGAAATCGGCGGAGGAGATGGCGGCGCGGTTCCGGCATGTGCCGGAAGCGCTGGCCAATACGGTGCGGATCGCCGAATCCTGCAATCTGGAGCTGACGTTCGGCCGGGCGCAGCTTCCCGCGTTCCGGCCGGTTCCGGAAGGGATGACCTCCGCGGAATATTTGCGCGCGCTGTGCCGGGACGGGCTGGCCGCGCGCTACGGCGGAACAGCGGCGTGGCGCAGCGATCCCGCCTTCCGCACGGAAGCGGAGCGAAGGCTGGCGTATGAGCTGGACGTCATCGAGCGGATGGGGTACAGCGACTATTTTCTCATCGTCTGGGATTTCATCCGGTTCGCCCGCGAGCGGGGCATCCGGACGGGACCCGGCCGCGGCTCCTCCGCCGGCAGCCTTGCCGCTTATGTGCTGTTCATCACCGACGTCGACCCGCTCAAGTACAAGTTGCTGTTCGAGCGGTTTCTCAATCCGGAGCGGGTGTCGATGCCGGATATCGACATCGATTTCGATGACGAGCGCCGCGATGAAGTGATCGCCTATGTGACAGCAAAATACGGCGAGGAACATGTGGCCCAGATCATCACGTTCGGCACGCTGGCGGCCCGGGCAGCCGTGCGCGACGTCGGCCGGGCGCTCGCCGTGCCGTATGCCGAAGTCGACCGGGCGGCGAAGCTTATTCCGAATCAGCCAGGCATGACGCTGGAGAAGGCGCTCGAGGCGAGTCCGGAACTGCGCGCCTTGTGCGAGAAGAATCCGCGGGTGGACCATCTGGTCAAGACGGCGGCCAAGGTCGAGGGCATGCCGCGGCACGCGTCGACCCACGCGGCCGGCGTCGTCATCTCG
Source organism: Thermobacillus sp. (assembly GCF_003390775.1). Taxonomy (NCBI): domain Bacteria; kingdom Bacillati; phylum Bacillota; class Bacilli; order Caryophanales; family Paenibacillaceae; genus Thermobacillus; species Thermobacillus sp. Next base: position 34,203 of record NZ_QEWA01000049.1, read on the forward strand.
AAGGATCCGCTGACGGACCATGTGCCGCTGCAGTCCGGCGGCGAAGGGACCGCGCTCACGCAATATCCGATGGACGCGCTGGAAGCCGTCGGGCTGCTCAAGATGGATTTTCTGGGCCTCCGCACGCTCTCCATCCTCGAGCGGACGCTGGCCTGGATCCGCAAGCTGTACGGGAAGACGGTCGATTTCCGGCGGGTGCCGGACGACGACCCGAAGACGTACGCGATGCTCAGCCGGGGCGAGACGACGGGCATTTTCCAGCTTGAATCGGCCGGCATGCGGCGCGTGCTGCGCGACCTGAAGCCGACGGTCTTCGAGGACCTCGTGTCGGTGCTCGCGCTGTACCGTCCGGGCCCGATGGAGTTCATTCCGCAATATATCGCCGGCAAGCACGGACGCGCGAAGGTGACCTATCCGCATCCGTCGCTGGAACCGATCCTCGCCGACACCTATGGCATCATCGTCTATCAGGAGCAGATCATGCAGATCGCCTCGAAGATGGCCGGCTTTTCCCTCGGCGAGGCGGATCTGCTGCGGCGCGCGGTGTCGAAGAAGAAGCGCGAGACGCTGGACAAGGAGCGGGAGCATTTTGTCGCGGGCAGCGTGAAGCAGGGGTACACCGAAGCGGAGGCGAACGCGGTGTACGACATGATCGTCCGGTTCGCGGACTACGGCTTCCCCCGGGCGCATGCCGCCGCTTATGCGGTGCTCGCGTTCCAGACCGCCTATCTGAAGGCGCACTATCCGATCCCGTTCATGGCGTCGATGCTCGCCTCCGTCACCGGGAACCAGCGGAAGACGGCGGAATACGTCGACGAATGCCGCCGGATGGGCATCCCGGTGCTGCCGCCGGACGTCAGCGAGAGCGAGGAATCGTTCACGCCGACGGAAGGCGCGATCCGTTTCGGGCTCGGCGCCGTGAAGAACGTCGGCACGCAGGCGATCGAGGCGATCAAGGCGGCCCGGGAGGAGCGGCCGTTCGACAGCCTGCTCGACCTGTGCCGGCGCGTCGACCTCCGGGTCGTGAACAAGCGGGTGCTGGAATCGCTCATTTTGTCGGGAGCGTGCGACGGGCTGCCCGGCCACCGCGCCCAGCTGCTCGCGGCGCTCGACGAGACGATCGAATCGGTCTCGAAGTGGCGGAAGGAACGGGAAGAGCTGCAGATCGAGCTGTTCGGCTTCGAGGAAGTGAACAACTGGGACGTCGAGCTGCCGGACGTGCGGCCCTACACCCGGGGGCAGCAGCTCGAATTCGAACGCGAGCTGCTCGGCCTGTACCTGTCGGGCCATCCGCTGGACGAGCGGGAAGCGGAGCTGGAGCGGCTCGGCGTCGACCGGCTGTACGAGCTGGCCGACGCGCCGGACGGCGCCGCGGTCGTGACGGCCGCGCTGATCGTCTCGGTGAAGCCGTTCACGAGCCGCAAGGGGCAGCAGATGGGCTTCCTGGAGCTGGAAGACCGGATCGCGCGCGTGGAAGCAGTCGTCTTCCAGAGCGTATGGAAGCGAAGCAGCTTCTGGCTGGAGAAGGGCAAGCTCGCCCTGGTGCAGGCGGTCGTGCAGCAGCAGGATGAAGATTTCAAGCTGATCGTGGACGACATCGTGCCGCTGGACGGGCCGAATCCGGCTCCCCATGTCCGGCGGATGCGCGGCCGCGCGAACGCGCGCGCCCGGCGCCCGGCGGCCGGCGAGCCCGGCGCAAGCGGCATGAGCGGCGCGGGCTTCAGCGCGGGCCGGAGCGCACACGGCGGACCCGACGCTTCCGCGGCCGCATCTGCACATGCGCCGGGGACGGCTGCCGCGCCATTGCCGGGCGGCGGGCCGAAACGGCCTGACGATGCGGCTGCCCTGCGCGCGGAGGCGCCTTTGCCGGCCTCCGTGCCGCCCCAGGCTTCGGCGTCGCGGCGGACCGCTTCCCGCGAGCAGCGGGTTTTCGTCCGCATACCGGCGGACCGGGAACAGCCCGGCGTGCTCCGGGAGCTCCGCCGTCTGCTGGACGGCCATCCGGGCCCGCTGCGCACGGTGCTTTACTACGAGCGGGAACAGCGGACGATCGAACTGGGCGACAGCGTGCGCGTCAAACCTTCCCGCGAGCTGTTCGCCGCGATCGTGCGGCTGCTCGGTGAAGGCACGGCCGTCGTGAAGTAGCGGCTCACGGGATTGCCGCTGTTTTGTCTGCGGCACCAGCTTGCAGCACAGGGCTCTTAACGGCATTCCGTGCCGTTAATGCTGGCCTGCTCGCAGCGGCAAGCCTGAATAACGGCACGCCGTGCCGTTAAAAGGCAGCGTGAGCCCCAGGGAATGAACAAAGGCAGCCATTAACGGCATTCCGTGCCGTTAATGCTTGCCCGCTCGCAGCGGCAAGCCTGAATAACGGCACGCCGTGCCGTTAAAAGGCAGCGTGAGCCCCAGGGAATGAACAAAGGCAGCCATTAACGGCATCCCGTGCCGTTAATGCTTGCCCGCTCGCAGCGGCAAGCCTGAATAACGGCACGCCGTGCCGTTAAAAGGCAGCGTGAGCCCCAGGGAATGAACAAAGGCAGCCATTAACGGCATCCCGTGCCGTTAATGCTTGCCCGCTCGCAGCGGCAAGCCTGAATAACGGCACGCCGTGCCATAACAGGGCCTGCAACAGTCGATCGGAAAATCCCAAGGAACGTTCGCCGTGTCGGATGCATATCGTTAGACAAGGGCCTGCGCTGCCCGGCAGCGCGCAAGGCCCCGATTGGGGGTATGCGGATGACCGCGGCGATTGAACGATGGCTCGAACGCAGAGGCGTTTCGGTCAGGGATGTGGCGGACATCGTCCTGTCCCTGCAGCGTCCTTACAACGATCGGTTGACGATTGCCGATTGCGAGGAAAGCGTGCGCGCGGTGCTCGCGAAGCGGGAAGTGCAATATACGCTGCTGACCGGCATCGCGCTGGATGAACTGGCCGACCGGGGCCTCCTGCCGGAACCGCTGCAGCAGATCATGGAGGCAGACGAATCGCTGTACGGGGTTGACGAGACACTGGCGCTCGGCATCGTCTCCGTTTACGGCATGATCGGCCTGACGAGCTTCGGGTATCTCGACAAAATGAAGCCGGGCGTGATCGGAAGGCTGAACGGCGCAGCCAACGGCGGAAGCGGTGGCGGGAATATCGGCGATCGTCACGGCCGCGGCGTCCACGTCTTCCTGGACGATCTCGTGTCGGCGCTTGCGGCCGCGGCATCGGCGCGGATCGCACACCAGAACCCGGACGCGCGCAAATACGGGCTGCCGGGGGAGGGCTGAACGGACGGCCTCCCGGACCGGACCGGCTGCCGCTGGCTCGTCCGCAAACCACGCAAGCGGCGCGGAGCGGACAAGCCCGCCGCGGCTCTGTTTGTTGCGGCATATCGGGCGGATATGCTATCATTATGGCAACATGCGGCCTTATTTCTTGCGAATGGTTCGGGAGGTACCTTTCGATGTGGACGGTAATCTATATCGCGCCGACTGCGAAAATCTCCGAGACAATCCGCCAGCGTCTGACCGAAGAAGGTTTCCTCGTGCAAGTCAGGCCGGTCAATCTCTCAAGACAGCAGTACGAGATATTGGTTCCATCCGCAGAATTGGACGAAGTGCAGGAAGTATTGAACGAAATACTGAATGCTTGATCAGCACCCTCCGGTTGTGACGGGTACGGCCATCCTTTGACGGAGCAGATGACGCCACACGCGGGCGCCGGCCGGCCACGTCACAATAATTTTGTGCCCTGAGAGGTGGCTTCATGTTCAAGGATCTCTTTCATAAAAAACGATACGCGACCATTCCTACCGAACGGCCCGTAAAGCGGGACATTCCCGAAGGCTTGATGAATAAATGTCCGAAGTGCGGCAACATCCAATACAGCAAGGAACTGGAGAAGAATCTGAAAGTTTGCCCGTCCTGCGGATACCATTTCAGGCTGACCGCCCGGGAACGGATCGCGATGACGATGGACGACGGCATCCTGCATGAATTTGACGCGGACATGCAGTCCGGCGATCCGCTCGGCTTTCCCGGTTACGCCGCCAAGCTCGAGCAGCAGAAAGCGAAGACGGGCATGAACGAGGCGGTCATCACCGGCACCGGTTCGATCGACGGGCATCCGGTCGTCGTCGGGGTGATGGACTTTCATTTTTTTACGGGCAGCATGGGATCGGTCGTGGGGGAGAAGATCACGCGCGCGATCGAGTATGCCCGTGACAAGCGGCTGCCGCTCATTCTCTTCTCGACGTCCGGCGGCGCCCGGATGCAGGAGAGCATCTTCAGCCTGATGCAGATGGCGAAGACGAGCGCGGCGCTCGCGCGGTTCTCGGATGAAGGCGGGCTCTACATCTCCGTCATGACGGACCCGACGACCGGCGGCGTGACGGCCAGCTTCGCGAGCCTCGGCGACTACAATCTGGCCGAGCCCGGAGCGCTCATCGGATTCGCCGGACGGATCGTCATTGAGCAGACGATCCGCCAGAAATTGCCGGACAACTTCCAGACCGCGGAATTCAATCTGCAGCACGGCCAGCTTGACAAAGTGGTGCACCGCAAGGATATGCGGACGGTGCTCGCGAAACTGCTGGACATGCACAGCATGAGGAGGGCGGAATGATGGCCGGAGGACTGGAATTCGAGAAACCGCTGTTCGAGCTCAGGAACAAGATCGACGAACTGCGCAAATTCGCGGAGGAGCGCGGGTTCGACTTCTCCGACGAGATCGCAAGGCTCGAAGCGCAGTACCGGCAGCTGGAAAACGAAGTGTACAGCGCCCTCACCGCCGCGCAGAAAATGCACATTGCGCGCCACCATCAGCGGCCGACGACGCTCGATTTCATCCAGGCGATTTTCACCGATTTCATCGAGCTGCACGGCGACCGGCTGTTCGCGGACGATCTGGCGATCGTCGGCGGGCTGGCCAAGCTGAACGGCGTTCCGGTGACGGTCATCGGCCACCAGCGCGGCAAAGATACGAAGGACAACATTGCCCGGTTCTTCGGCAGCCCGCATCCGGAAGGGTTCCGCAAGGCGCTGCGCCTGATGCGGCAGGCGGACAAGTTCGGGCGGCCGATCATCACGTTCATCGACACGAAGGGCGCCTACCCCGGCGACACCGCCGAGGAGCGGGGCCAGTCGGAGGCGATCGCGCGCAACCTGCTCGTCATGTCGACGCTGCGCGTGCCGATCGTCTGCGTCGTCATCGGCGAGGGCGGCAGCGGCGGCGCGCTGGCGCTCGGTGTCGGCAACCGCGTGCTCATGCTCGAGAACGCGATCTATTCCGTCATTTCGCCGAACGGGGCCGCGTCGATCCTGTGGAAGGACGCATCCCGGGCGGATGAAGCGGCGGAGGCCATGAAGATTACGGCGCAGGATCTGCATGCGTTCGGCATCGTCGAGGAAGTGATCCCCGAGCCGAAGGGCGGCGCGCACCGCGATCCGGAAGGACAGGCCGAGCTGGTGAGAGAGGCCGTCTGGCGCCACTTGCAGGAACTGATGGCGATGTCGCCGGAGGAGCTGGTCGAGGACCGGTACCGGAAGTTCCGGAGCATCGGCGTGATCGGATCGGGAGGTTCGGATGCGCCGCCGGATCCGCCGCGGAAATCCGGGGAGCCGGAAGCGGAGGAAGACCGGAAGGAGCCGGAGCCCCCTGCCGGGAATGCGGCGGATGAGAGTGCGGACGCAAGCGCGGCGATAGAGTCGAACGCCCGCTGAAACCGGACAGGCCCATGTACAGTTGAGCCAGTATCGTGTATTTTATTTAAGGATGCGACTTTGCAAGTTTTTCCGCTTGCAAGGAGACTGTTCCTTCACTGCAAGACGGATTCGCCCGCCCCGGAAGACGGAGCGAGCCGTTTTGCTTGCGTGAACATTCCAAGGTTTGACCTAATAACGGAGGATACCGCACATGCGCAAAACGAAGATCGTATGCACCATCGGTCCCGCAAGCGAATCACTCGAGAACACGAAGAAACTGATCCTGGCGGGCATGAACGTCGCGAGGCTGAACTTCTCCCACGGCGATTTCGAGGAACACGGCAACCGGATCAAGAACATCCGCCAGGCTTGCCGCGAACTGGGCAAGACCGTCGCCATCCTGCTCGACACCAAGGGTCCGGAGATCCGCCTCGGCAATCTGGCCGAAGAGCCGGTCGAGCTCGTGGCGGGCGAGTTCGTGACGCTGACGACGGAGAACATCCTCGGCGACAGGCACCGCATCCCGGTGACGTACAGCGACCTTCCCCGGGACGTGAAGGTCGGGGACACCATTCTGCTCGATGACGGCCTGATCGGCCTGAAGGTTGTTGAGATCCAGGGCACCGAGATCAAGTGCGAGATTCAGAACAGCGGCCCGATCAAGAGCAAGAAGGGCGTCAACGTTCCGGGCGTTGCCATTTCGCTGCCTGGCATCACGGAGAAAGACGCCAACGACATTCTTTTCGGGATCGAGCAGGGCATTGACTTCATTGCGGCATCGTTCGTGCGGAGAGCAAGCGACGTGCTGGAAATCCGCGAACTGCTGGAACGGCACAACGCGTCGCATATTCAGATCATTGCCAAGATTGAAAACCGCCAGGGCGTCGACAATCTGGACGAAATACTTGAAGTGGCGGACGGCCTGATGGTGGCGCGCGGCGACCTTGGCGTCGAAATTCCGGTCGAGGAAGTGCCGCTCGTGCAGAAAATGATGATCGAGAAATGCAACCGCGCCGGCAAACCGGTCATCACGGCGACGCAGATGCTCGATTCGATGCAGCGCAACCCGCGGCCGACCCGCGCGGAAGCGAGCGACGTCGCGAACGCCATCTTCGACGGCACCGACGCGATCATGCTGTCGGGCGAGACGGCGGCCGGCAAATATCCGGTTGAATCGGTCATGACGATGGCGCGCATTGCGGAGCGGGCGGAAGCTGCGCTTGAATATCGGGAGATTTTCCTCCGCCAGGCGAGCGCCCAGCAGACGACCGTGACGGAAGCGATCAGCCAGGCGGTCGCGAACTCCGCGCTCGATCTGGAGGCGGATGCGATCATCACTTCGACGGAGAGCGGCTATACGGCGCGGATGGTGTCGAAATATCGTCCGAAGGCGCCGATTATCGCCGTCACGCCGGTCGAGCACGTCATGCGCAGCCTGCAGCTTGTCTGGGGCGTCATTCCGGTGCTCGGCAAGCCGGCGAAGACGACGGACGAGATGTTCGACATCGCCGTGAACGGCGCCGTCGAATCCGGTCTCGTCAAGCTCGGCGACACGGTCGTCATCACGGCCGGCGTGCCGGTCGGACGTTCCGGATCGACGAACCTCATCAAGATTCATACGGTCGGCGATCTCGTCGCCAAGGGCCAGGGGATCGGCAGCCAGTCCGCGACCGGCAAGGTCGTCGTCGCGAACACGCCGGAAGAAGCGATCGCCAAGGCGAAGGAAGGCATGATTCTCGTTACGCCTTCGACGAACCGCGAATACATGCCGGCCATCGAGAAAGCGGCGGCGCTGATCACGGAGCAGGGCGGCATTACGAGCCACGCGGCCGTCGTCGGCCTGAACCTCGGCATCCCGGTCGTGCTCGGCGTGTCCGATGCGACGAAACGGATGTCGGACGGGATGGAAGTGACGGTCTACGCCGAGATCGGCGTCATCTATACGGGACAGGCGCGCGTGCTGTAAGCGCGCCGTCCGCCGGAAGCTCACCGAGTCGGGAGCGGCGGACCGCCGAGCGGTCCGGCCGCTCCCGTGTCTGCGTGCGCCGGCGATTCGGTTCGCAGGCGAGTTTCAACGGGGGAGGCGTGACATGGCTTCGCACTGGCACCTGTTCCCGCTGCGTGTCCGCTATCAGGAGACGGACCGGATGGACGTCGTGTTCTACGCGAATTACGTGACCTGGTTCGAGATCGGGCGGACCGAATTCATCCGGCATGCGGGATGGCCGTATCGAAAGGTGGAAGACGCGGGACTGCTGCTGCCGGTCGTCGATCTGAACGTCCGGTACGAGCAGCCGGCCCGGTATGACGACCGCATCGTCATCTGCACCCGGCTGCGGGAAGTGTCGCCGCTCAGGCTGAACTTCGACTCGCAGGTCCGGCTGATCGGGGAGGATGAACAGCCGCCGGCGGCGGCGGATGCGGACGGGCAACTGCCCGGCAGGCTGCTCGCGGCAGGCGGAACCGGCCACGTCTGGCTGAATCGGGACTGGAAGCCGACGCGGCTCGACAGGGCCGCCCCGGAACTGTACGCGCTGCTCAGGCGGCTGGCCGGCGGCGGATGAAAAGCGGGAAGAAGTCGCACAATATACCGGCATATGCAGATGGTTGGTCCGAGGGCAAAAACTTCTTTTATGACGGCGATAAAGCATTTTTATTTCCAACAAACATTACATGAATGTTCACATGCCCGTCAAAAAAAGTTATGATATTCTGGTACGTTACTCGGCTGAAGTGCTTCCGTATGCCCGCAGGCGGCAATATGGGGCAAAATATTTCCCCGGAAATTGCGGAAAAGGAGAGAGAGACATGACAGCAACGAAAGGTCTGGAAGGCATCGTCGCGACGACTTCGGCGATCAGTTCGATCATCGACGGCGCATTGACCTACCGCGGGATCAACATCGACGAGCTGGCGGAACATGCCACCTTCGAAGAGACCATCTATCTGCTCTGGCACGGCAAACTTCCGAACAGGGCCGAGCTGAAGAGTCTGATGGATGAGCTCGCCGCCAACGCGGCGCTGCCCGATGAACTGCTCACGCAGCTGAGGACTTACCCGCCCGGAGCGAACTCGATGGCTGCGCTTCGTTCGGCTGTCTCCGCACTGGCATTGTACGATGAAGAGGCGAACGATATGTCGCCGGAAGCCAACCTGCGCAAGGCGGTGAAGCTGCAGGCGAAGCTGCCGACGATTGTGGCCGCATTCGCGCGGATCCGCGAGGGCAAGGAACCGATCCAGCCGAAATCCGGCGTATCCATCGCGCACAACTTCCTGTACATGCTGACGGGCAAGGATCCGGATGAAGTCGCCGTCAAGGCGCTGGACAAGGCGCTCGTGCTGCATGCGGATCACGAGCTGAACGCTTCGACGTTCGCGGCTCGGGTCACGGTGGCGACGCTTTCGGACATCTATTCGGGTGTCACGAGCGCGATCGGCGCGCTCAAGGGTCCGCTCCACGGCGGGGCCAATGAAGCGGTCATGATCATGCTTGACGAGATCGGTTCGATCGAAAACGTCGAGTCCTACATCATGAACAAGCTGGCCAACAAGGAGAAGATCATGGGCTTCGGCCACCGCGTCTACAAGAACGGCGACCCCCGCGCGAAGCATCTGCAGAAGATGTCCCGCGAGCTGGGCGAACGGGCGGGCAACCTGAAGCTGTACGAGATGTCCGTCAAGATCGAGGAGCTCGTGACCGGACAGAAGGGGCTGAAGCCGAACGTCGATTTCTATTCGGCTTCGGTCTATACGATGCTGGGCATTCCGCGCGACCTGTTCACGCCGCTCTTCGCCATCAGCCGCGTGTCGGGCTGGACGGCGCACATTCTCGAACAGTACAGCGACAACCGGCTGATCCGTCCGCGGGCGGAATATACCGGCCCGACGAATGTGCGCTACGTGCCGATCGACCAGCGGTGAGACGATCCGTCCGGACGGGACGAGCCCGATCCGTTGACGGACACTGAAGCTGTATTGCGGCCAACTTGACTGCTTGATTCAGGTAAAGGAGGAACCATCACCATGCTGCAACTCGAAAAATTTGCGCCGCCGACGGAAGGCGAGAAAATCACGATCAAGGACGGCAAACTGCAAGTACCGAACAACCCGATCGTGCCGTTCATCGAAGGCGACGGCACGGGCCGCGACATTTGGCGCGCATCGAAGCGCGTGCTGGACGCGGCTGTGGAGAAAGCCTACAAAGGCGAGAAGAAAATCGCATGGTACGAAGTATTTGCCGGCGAGAAAGCGTATAATACATACGGCGAATGGCTGCCGAACGATACGCTGACCGCAATCCGCGAATTCATCGTGGCCATCAAGGGTCCGCTGACGACGCCGGTAGGCGGCGGCATCCGCTCCCTGAACGTCGCGCTGCGTCAGGAGCTGGACCTGTACGTCTGTCTCCGTCCGGTCCGCTACTTCCAGGGTGTTCCGTCGCCGGTGAAGCGTCCGGATCTCGTCAACATGGTCATTTTCCGCGAGAATACGGAAGACATCTATGCCGGCATCGAATATCAGGAAGGCACGCCCGAAGTGAAGAAAGTGATCGAGTTCCTGCAGAAGGAAATGGGCGTGAAAAAGATCCGCTTCCCCGAGACGAGCGGCATCGGCATCAAGCCGGTATCGTCTGAAGGCTCGAAGCGGCTCGTGCGCGCCGCCATCGAGTATGCGATCAAACACAAGCGCAAATCGGTGACCCTCGTGCACAAGGGCAACATCATGAAGTTCACCGAGGGCGCGTTCAAGAACTGGGGATACGAAGTCGCGGAGCAGGAATTCCCGGACAAGACGTTCACCTGGGGCCAATACGACCGCATCAAGGAAGCCGAAGGCGTCGAAGCCGCGAACAAGGCGCAGGCTGAAGCGGAAGCGGCCGGCAAGATCATCATCAAGGACGCGATCGCGGACATCGCGCTGCAGCAAGTGCTGACGCGTCCGGCCGAGTTCGACGTCATCGCGACGCTGAACCTGAACGGCGACTACCTGTCCGACGCGCTGGCTGCCCAGGTCGGCGGCATCGGCATCGCGCCGGGCGCGAACATCAACTACGTTACGGGTCACGCGATCTTCGAAGCGACCCACGGCACGGCGCCGAAATACGCCGACAAGGACGTCGTCAACCCGGGTTCCGTCATCCTGTCCGGCGTCATGATGCTCGAGCATCTCGGCTGGCAGGAAGCGGCTGACCTGATCTACAAAGGGATGGAGACGGCCATCAACAACAAGACGGTCACGTACGACTTCGCCCGCCTCATGGAAGGCGCGAAGGAAGTCAAATGTTCGGAGTTCGCCGACGAGGTTATCAAACATATGGCTTGATGCCGTTTGAAACGGAGGTTGGCGTGGGAACGTGTCCATCAAGAGGAAGAAGATTACGGTAATCGGCGCAGGTTTCACGGGCTCGACGACGGCGCTCATGCTCGCGCAGAAGGAGCTCGGCGACGTCGTGCTGCTCGACATTCCGCAACTGGAGAATCCGACGAAGGGCAAGGCATTGGACATGCTCGAGGCGACGCCGGTGCTGGGCGTCGACAGCCGAATCACGGGCACTTCCGATTACAAGGACGCGTCAGACTCCGATATTGTCATCATTACGGCCGGCGTGGCGCGCAAGCCGGGCATGAGCCGCGACGATCTCGTCACGACCAACGCGGGCATCGTCCGCTCGGTGTGCGAGCAGGTGCGGCAGACTTGCCCGGATGCGTACGTCATCGTCCTCAGCAATCCGGTCGACGCGATGACCTGGGTCGCCTGGCGGACGCTCGGATTTCCGAAGAACCGCGTCATCGGCCAATCCGGCGTGCTTGACACGGCGCGCTTCTGCACGTTCATCGCCCGGGAGCTGAACGTCTCGGTCGAGGACGTGCGCGGATTCGTGCTCGGCGGCCACGGCGACGACATGGTCCCGCTCGTCCGGTACTCGAACGTCGGCGGCATTCCGATCGAGAAGCTGCTGCCGAAGGAACGGATCGAGGCGATCGTGCAGCGCACCCGCGTCGGCGGCGGAGAGATCGTGGGTCTGCTCGGCAGCGGCAGCGCCTACTATGCGCCGGCCGCGTCGCTCGTGCAGATGGCGGAAGCGATTCTGAAAGACAAGAAGCGCATTTTGCCGGTCATCGCGCTGCTTGAAGGCGAGTACGGCTATGACAATCTGTTCATGGGAGTTCCGGTCATTCTGGGCGGCGGCGGCATCGAGCGGGTGCTCGAGCTGGAACTGACGCCGGAGGAGAAGGCGGCGCTCGACAAATCCGCCGAATCCGTCCGCAGCGTCATCCGCATCGCAGCCGGCTGAATGGCCATTTCCGGAGCCCGCTGCAAGACCCTGACAGGCGTTCAGGGTCTTGCGCGTTTCAGCGGGCTGCGGCTTTGTGTCGGCGGACAAGTTCGGCTATACTGGGAGTAGTTCAGATAGGAGGTGCCGAATGGGTCAGTTTTTCTATTTCCTGCATGCGATCGGGGCTGTCGGGATGGGCATCTATCTGGTGCTTCCGTTCCTGGTCGGCCGCATTACGCAGCTCAGCAGCGAAGGGCAGGCCGGTTTTGCCGACGGGGTGCTGATCGCAAACCGGGTGGCGCAATTCTGTCTCGTTCTGCAGTTGCTGACCGGCGGATACATGATGACGCTGGCCGATTACTCCGTGCTTTGGTCCACGCTGACGCTGGTGCTGTTCCTGGGCATCGGGGCGCTCGGCGGCATCATGACGAAGCCTTTGAAAGCGATTGTAGCTGCCGCGAAGTCCGGCGAGAGCGCGGCAGGCGCCATTTCGCGCGTCCGCTTGTTCAGCATCTTGCTGCTCGTGCTGTATGTGGCCATCATCTTCGTCATGCAGTATTCGAATATTTGATTGCGGTTCATTCTACGACTTCATGGAGAAGGGATTGTTTGCGTTATGGCGGCACAATCACCGGACCTGATCACGTTCGGGGAATCGATGGCGCTGTGCATGGCGCCGGATTACAAAGGGCTTGACCAGGCCGCTTCGCTGGAGCTGACGTTCGGCGGCGCGGAGAGCAATCTGGCCATCGGAGCCGCGCGGCTCGGCGTTTCCAGCGGCTGGTTCGGCGCGCTCGGCGACGATCCGTTCGGACTCAAGATTCTGAAGGCGATCCGCGGCGAAGGCGTTGACGTCTCCCGCGCGCGGCTCGTGCCGGGCGAACAGACCGGCGTCATGTTTCGGGACAATCCCGGCGGCAAATTGTCGGTTTACTACTACCGGAAACTTTCCGCGGCCAGCCGGATGAAGCCGTCCGACCTGGATGCGGATTATATCCGCGGCAGCAAAATCCTGCATGTGACCGGCATTACGTGCGCGATCAGTGAAAGCGCTCGCGACACGGTACGGGAAGCTGTCCGGATCGCGAAGGAAGCCGGAGTCAAAGTATCCTTCGACCCGAATCTCAGACTCAAGCTGTGGACGATTGAAGAAGCGAGGGAAGTGCTGCTTCCGATCGCGGAACAGGCGGACTATTTCCTTCCCGGCTACGACGAGCTGCAGCTGCTCTATGATACGACGGACGAGGAAGCGATCTTCGCCCGGCTTTCGGAACTGTCCGCCGTCTCGGTCGTGAAAGGTGTCGGAGAGACGACGGTCATCGTCGAAGGCGGGAAACGCACCGCCGTGCCGTTCTACAAGGCGGAGAAAGTCGTCGATACCGTCGGGGCCGGCGACGGATTCTGCGCGGGGCTGCTCGCAGGGCTGCTGAAAGGCCGCCCGATCGTCGAGGCGGTCCGGATCGCCAGCATCTGCGGCTCCCTCGTCGTGCAGGGACGCGGCGACTGGGAAGCCACGCCGGACTGGAACACGGTGGAACGGCTCATGGAAGATCGGAAGCGGATCGAACGATAAAGGACGGCAACACACGTCCCGCGGCGCTTGATGCGGCCGCGGGACATTTTTGCGCCGCGAAGGAGATGGGCAGGATGACGCGTGAGGGAGAAGAACGGCTGGACGGCGGCTGGCTCCGGGTCAAGGTGCCGCTGCCGTTTGCGCTTCGATATGTTAACAGCTATCTGATTCCGGACGATGACGGCTGGACGCTGGTCGATCCGGGGCTGCGGACGCCGGATGCCGAAGGGCTGTGGCTGGATGTGTTGAGGCGATGCGGGATTCATGCGGCCGATATCCGGGCGATCGTGCTGACGCACCAACATCCCGACCATATCGGGCTGGCCGGCTGGTTTCAGGAGCGGTCGGGAGCGCCGGTGTACATGTCCGAACGGGCCTATGCGTACGCGATGCGGCTGTGGGGACCCGGACGGACGTTCACGGCAGAGCTTCAGGCGCTGTACAGGGAGAACGGATTGCCGCGCGGGATGGAAGAAGCCCTCGCGGAGCATCTGGAAAGCTTCGTCGCCATGGTGTCTCCTTTGCCGGAGCCGGTGTTTATCCAGGGAGGCGGGACCATCGGGATCGGCGGACGGGCATGGGAAATTCTCGACACGCCCGGCCATGCGGACGGCCATCTCTGCTTCTGGCAGCGCGAGAGCCGGATCATGCTGTGCGGCGACCAGGTGCTGCCCGGCATTACGCCGAACATCAGTCTTGTGCCGGGCGCGGAGCCCGGCGTGCTGGCGAGGTACCTGCACAGTCTCGCGGAGCTGGAGACGTTCGAGACCATTCTCGCGTACCCCGGTCACCGCGATCCGTTCCGCGGCATGCGAGATCGGATCGGCGAGATCCGGGCGCACCACGTCCGCCGGCTTGCGGCCATGGAGGAGATGCTGGCTGAGCCGCTCACCGGCTATGAAGTCTGCATGCGCCTGTTCGGCGAGCGGGTGCAGGGCAGCCTGCACAATCTGCGCTTTGCCATGTCCGAGACGCTGGCGCATCTCGAGCATCTCGCCGGGGAAGGGCGTGCGGCCTCCGCGCGGGGCGCCGACGGCATCCTCCGCTGGCGGCGCGGCTGAGCGGCCGCCAACGGATCGATGGCATCTGCGTGCCGGTCCGGCCTGCCGGCATCAGTCAGACGGCAGGCCGTTTTCTTTCTCTTCCTGCTTGCGGTGCGCCATCCGGCTCGCCGCGGACGAGGCGATCGCGCCGACGATGTCATCGAGGAATGTATGGATTTCCCCGTCGGTTTTGTCGTTCAGTTTATTAAGGATGCCCGGTTTCTGCTTGTCGATGTAGCCGAAGTTCGTAAACCCGATGCTGCCGTAGACATTCACGATGGACAAGGCCAAAACCTCGTCGATGCCGTACAGCGCTTCGTCGTGTCTCACCATATCCTGAAGCGGCGGCAGCAGCTTGCCTTCCTCCGCCAGCATGTCCAGCTGGATGCCGGTCAGCACGGCGTTCTGCACCTCGCGCTTGGACAGCACCGCAACAACGTGATGTTCGCATTCTTCCAGTGTCAGATCGGGAAAATACGGCGATTGCAAGTAATGGACGAGTTCCGCAATGTGCCTCGTTGTCACGCCGCGTTTCTCCAGCCACTCCAATGTCGCGCGCTGAACTTCTTTGCTGTTCAGCACGTAGGGTTTCGGTTCCGGCATATGTCTGCACTCCCATTCGATGGATTCAGTTCTATTGCTGGACAAGACTCGTATACATACTACTACAAAAATTCTGAATCCCACAAATTATTGAATGGTGCACGGGAGGCGCGAGAGCAGATGAATCGGTTCCATTCCTTGCGCAGGAGCGCAGCCGCCGGCTTGCTGGCCTTACCGCTCATCTTGTCCGGCTGCAGCCTGTTCGGCGAGCCGGCAAGCCGGCAGATTGACCCGCCGCAGAACGTCGAACCGGAAGACCTTGACGCGGTTCAACCGCAGACCGGACAACCGTCCCCGGGTTCGGCGTCCGCGGACGAGACGGCGGAAACGGTGACGCCGCTGACCGTCTATGTGAAGGACAGGGGCGGATATCTGGCGCCGGTGACGGTGAACGCGGCGGCACGCGACGCCGAAGAAGCCGGCATCCGGGCGATGGAGCGTATGATCGAGGGGAGCGAGGCCGGGGCGTTGCCGGAAGGATTCCGCGGGGTGCTTCCGGCCGGCACGCGGATCGAGAAGCTGACGATCGATCGGGAGCAGCGGGTGGCGATCGTCGACTTCGCCGGTTCGTTCACCGATTACAATCCGCAGGATGAGCGGCGCATCCTGGAAGCGGTGACGTGGACGCTGACCGGACTTGAGGACGTTGAAGGCGTCCTGCTGCGCCACGATGGGGAGGAACTCGGCGAAATGCCGGTCGACGGCTACCCGCTGGACGGACCGCTCACGCGGGCAATGGGCATCAATCTCGAAGTGGCGCCGGGAGCCTCCTACGGCAATTCGATGCCGGTGACCGTCTATTTCTCGTCGATCTCCGATGTAGGCGATCCGTACTTCGTTCCGGTCACCCGGCTGGTGGAACGCGAAGAAGACCAGGCTGTCGCCGCGCTTCGCGAATTGATCGCGGGACCGGCGCGCGGCACGGAGCTGAGCGGCGTCATGACGGAAGATGTCGAGCCTGCGTCGGTCACGGTGGACGGCGATACGGCGGTGGTCGATCTGAAGGATGCCACCTACGAAGAGGGACAGCCGCTTCCGTCCGAAATGCTGCAGGCGGTCGTATTGTCCGTCAGCGAAAATACGGGAGCCGGGAAGGTGCAGATCCGGGTGAACGGTTCGTCGAACGTCGTGGATACGGACAATCGTTCCTACGCCGAGCCGGTCAGTCGTCCCGAGCACGTCAACGCGCTGAAAACATGAACGGCCATCGGGCCGGCTGCCCGCAAGATGCATCCCGCTTGCCTGATCTTCACAGGCCGGGAGCGTCGCCGGGGAAGCCGGCATTTTTTTGATCGTATAGGCGAGATTCCGATCCGGGAATCAGCAGACAAACGGCTCGAAAGCCCGTTCCGGATGCTTTTCCCCGATGACTTTGGTACAATATACCCGTTATGCGGAAGAATATCATCGGGAGGCAGCCGAATGCGCAACGACAACCGGGCGGATGACCAGCTCCGCCCTCTTGTAATGCAACTCAATCCGAATCCGTACGCCGAAGGATCGGTCTGGATCGAGATGGGGAACACGAAGGTGATCTGCACCGCCACCGTCGAGGACAAGGTGCCGCCCTTCATGAAAGGGCAGGGGCGCGGCTGGGTGACGGCCGAATATTCCATGCTGCCGCGGGCGACGCAGGTGCGCAACCAGCGCGAGGCGGCGCGGGGCAAGCTGAGCGGCCGGACGATGGAAATCCAGCGGCTGATCGGCCGGGCGCTCCGGTCGGTCGTCGATCTGGAAGCGCTCGGCGAGCGGACGATTACGCTCGATTGCGACGTCATCCTGGCCGACGGCGGCACGCGCACGACGTCGATCACCGGCGCGTTCGTCGCGCTGGCGCTCGCCGTCGACAAGCTGAACGCGCAGCAGCCGTTCGAGAAGTACCCGGTCACCGACTTTCTCGCTTCGGTCAGCGTCGGCGTCGTGGACGGACAACCGCTGCTCGATCTGAATTACGAAGAAGATTCGAACGCGAAGGTCGACATGAACGTGGTCATGACCGGCTCCGGCCAGTTCGTCGAGTTGCAGGGCACGGGAGAAGAGCGGCCGTTCAGCCGCGAAGAGCTGAACCGGCTGCTTGAACTCGCCGAGGGCGGCATCCGGCAGCTGATCGAGCGGCAGCGCGAACTGCTCGGCGAGAAGGGCGCGCGGATCGGAGCGGGATCGGCATGAGCCGGGACTTAAGCGTCATCGTCATCGCCACGAAGAACGAAGGGAAGGCACGCGAGTTCGCGCACGCCCTCGCGCCGCTGGGGCTCGCCGTACGGACGCTCTCCGGCGACGATCGGGTGCCCGCGATCGTCGAAGACGGCGAGACGTTCGCCGACAATGCGCGCAAGAAGGCGCGCACCGCGGGCGAGGCGCTCGGCGTGCCGGTGCTCGCCGACGACTCCGGCCTCGAGACGGAGGCGCTGGGCGGAGAGCCGGGCGTCTTCTCCGCCCGCTATGCCGGCGAAGACGCCGGCGATGCCGCGAACAACGCGAAGCTGCTGCGCGAGCTGGCGGCGCGGGCGGCGGACGTGCCGCAGCCGTCCGGCCTGCCCGAGGGTGTGCGCGCGCTCAGCCGGGCGCGCTTCGTCTGCGCGCTGGCGCTCTACGATCCGGAGACCGGCGCGTTCGCGGAGGCGGACGGCATGGTGGACGGCTGGATCATCGACAGACCGCTCGGCAGCGGCGGGTTCGGCTACGACCCGCTGTTCTGGGTGCCGGCATTCGGCCGGACGATGGCCCAGCTGACGACGGAAGAGAAGCAGTCGATCAGCCATCGCGGCCGCGCGCTGGCGAAGCTTGCGGATCTGCTGCGGAAAACGCGTTGAACAACGGAGAAGGCCGGCGGTTCGGACCGCCGGCCTTCTTGCTGTACGCCCGGCATGGGCGTCATCTCTACGGTGAAAGTCCGGAATGGGGGCTGGCGAGCGCCTGCCATTAGCCGAGGGCAAGGGTGTCGGTCGCGAGGCCGAATCTGAAGGAAGCCGGAGGCAAACGCACGGGCCAAGGTACACGAAC
>NZ_QEWA01000034.1:0-156573 GCF_003390775.1 Thermobacillus sp.
TTTCCAACAAATGCGGGCTGACTTTTCCTCGCCCCTCAAATCGCATGTGCTGGTCGAGCAAGTACACGTGTTTGCCGGTTTGGCGATCCATGTACAATCTCCGCTTGAAGCGAATGTTGCCAAACACCGTATTCACGCTGGTCTCCCGTTCAGCCTTGACGCGATACCGCTCTCGATCCCTTTGCTCCAAAATGATCTGATCCAACATCTCCAGCGTGCTTCTCATCGCGTCGACGAACATGTCTTGCATCTTTCTGAACATCCACTCTTCAAGCTCTTTCATTGCAGGAATGGCTGTGGTAAAGTGCTGCATAGGAGCCTCCTCCTTTGAGGGTGTTTTTTTGCCAAATTCCACTCTACCAAAGGAGAGGCTCTCTTTCTATGTCCGCTTTTTCCAATCTTTACCCCAACGCTAATTTTACTCTAACGTCGCTCCAGACCGGTCCCGCGGTTGACGCGAGGTTGCCAACGGAACTCAGAATCGCTAATTGTCCAATTAAGCGCATTTCTGAGCCGTAACGGAACCATAAGACCTTATTCGTGCAAAAATGGATCCAGCTTCGTCCGCGACGTCCATATAAGTGCGCTGAGTTCCGTTACAGTCCGAACAGCCGCAATTTCGATGAAATAACGTCTCCAGGTTCCGTTAGAAAAGACGACAGACCTCCCCCAAACGCTGAGAAGGTCTGCCACGCAATCAAGAAGACTTGTTTCGGTTGTAGATGTCGAAGGCGACGGCGAGCAGCAGCACCAGCCCCTTGATCGCCTGCTGCCAGTCGATGCCCACGCCGAGGATCGACATGCCGTTGTTCATGACGCCCATCACAAGGCCGCCGATGACTGCGCCGACCACGGTGCCGACGCCGCCGGACATGGAGGCGCCGCCAATGAAGCAGGCCGCGATCGCGTCGAGCTCGAAGTTGACGCCGGCCTTCGGCGTGGCCGCGTTCAGGCGGGCGGCGAAAATAAGGCCGGACAGCGCCGCCAGCGTGCCCATGTTGACGAACACCCAGAACGACACCCGCTTCGTCTTGACGCCCGACAGCATGGCCGCCTTCTCGTTGCCGCCCATCGCGTAGATGTGCCGGCCGATGACCGTCCGGTTCGTGACGAAAGTATAGAGGAAGATGAGGACGAGCAGCACGATCAGGATGTTCGGAATGCCTTCATAGCTGGCGAGCACATAGACGAACAGCATGAGGGCCGCGGCCAGGATGACCATCTGGGCGATAAAATACCCCCGCGGCGGCACCTCGAAATTGTACCGGATGTCCGACAGGCGCTTGCGCCAGCCGATCGCGATCAGCAGCGCCGACAGCAGGGCGCCGATCAGGAGGCTGAGCAGATGCAGGCCGCCGCCGCCCGAAAAATCCGGGATGAATCCGGAGCTCAAAGCGCGGAACGCTTCGGGAAAAGGCCCGACGGACTGCCCTTTGAGCACCAGCATCGTGAGCCCGCGAAACATCAGCATGCCGGCCAGCGTGACGATGAACGACGGCACCCGCACGTAGGCGACCCAGAAACCCTGCCAGGCCCCGATCAGCGCGCCCATCAGCAGCGACAGGACGACCGCGGCGGCGAGCGGCACGTTCAGCTCGACCATCATGAAGGCCGCCACGGCGCCGACGAACGCCGCCACGGAACCGACCGACAGGTCGATGTGCCCGCTGATGATCACGAGCACCATGCCGATGGCCAGCACCAGAATGTAGCTGTTCTGCAGTATGAGGTTCGTCACGTTGAGTGGCTTCAGCAGAATGCCGCCCGTCAGAATCTGGAACAGCAGCATGATGAGCAGAAGCGCGATCAGCATGCCGTATTGCCGGATGTTGGCCCTGAACTGTTTAATGACCGTTTGCACGGATGTCGCCCTCCATTCGCGCCATGAGCCGCATGATGTTTTCCTGGGTGGCTTCCGCCCGGGTCAGCTCGCCGGTCATGCGCCCCTCGCTCATGACATAGATCCGGTCGCACATGCCGAGCAGCTCCGGCAGCTCCGACGAGATGAGCAGGATGCCCTTCCCCTCGCCGGCGAGCTGATTGATGATCGTATAGATTTCGTACTTCGCGCCGACGTCGATCCCGCGGGTCGGTTCGTCCAGGATGAGCACGTCCGGGTCGGTGAAAATCCACTTGCTGAGCACGACTTTCTGCTGGTTGCCGCCGCTCAGGTTCATCGTGGTCTGCAGGATGCTCGGCGTCTTGATGTTCAGCCGCTGCCGGAAGCCCTCCGCTTCCACGATTTCCCGCCTCTCGTCAATCACACCGTGCCGGGAGACCTTCCGCAGCTTCCCGAGGGTGGTGTTGCGCTTGATGTCCTGGATCAGAATAAGGCCGTAATTTTTCCGGTCTTCGGTCACATAGGCAATGCCGTTCCGGATGGCGGCCGGAATGTCGGGCAGGTCGATCGGCTTGCCATTCTTCAGCATCTGTCCGCTGATCTTCTTGCCGTACGCCTTGCCGAACAGGCTCATCGCCAGCTCCGTCCGGCCGGCGCCCATCAGGCCGGCGATGCCCACCACTTCGCCCCGGCGGATATGGAAGCTCACATCCTCGATCACCCGGCGGTCCGGCTGGAGGGGATGGTACACGTTCCAATTCCGCACCTCGAAAATCGTCTCGCCGATGTTCGGGACCCGCTCCGGATAGCGATGCTTCAGGTCGCGCCCGACCATGCCCCTGATGATCCGGTCTTCCGTGATCTCGTCCCGGGCGGTGTCGAGCGTCTCGATCGTCGCGCCGTCCCGCAGGATCGTGATGGCGTCGGCCACCTGGACGATCTCGTTCAGCTTGTGGGAGATCAGAATCGACGTCAGCCCGCGCGCCTTGAACGTCTTAAGCAGCCGCAGCAGGTTCTCGCTGTCGTGCTCGTTGAGGGCGGCGGTCGGCTCGTCCAGAATGAGCAGCTTGACGTTCTTGCTGAGCGCCTTGGCGATTTCGACAAGCTGCTGCTTGCCGACCCCGAGATCCATGATGCGGGTGTTCGGCGACTCCGAGAGCCCGACCATGTCCATCAGCTGCCGCGCGCGTGCGATCGTCTCGCCCCAGTTGATGACGCCGCCCCGGGAGCGCTCGTTGCCGAGGAAAATGTTCTCCGCGATCGACAGATACGGACTGAGCGCCAGCTCCTGATGGATGATGACAATGCCGAGCCGCTCGCTGTCGCGGATGTCCCGGAACTGGCAACGCCGGCCTTCGAACAGCACGTCCCCTTCGTAGGTGCCGTACGGATAGATGCCGCTCAGCACCTTCATGAGCGTCGATTTCCCGGCGCCGTTCTCGCCCATGAGCGCGTGGATTTCGCCCTTCCGCACCTTCAGGTTGACATTGCTGAGCGCCTTGACGCCGGGAAACGTCTTCGTGATGCCCCGCATTTCCAGCAGGATGTCTGTCATCGTTCCGATTCTCTCCTTCGCGGAAACGATTTCGCGGGCGCGCACCGTAACGGCCGCCGCGAAATCGCTCCCTGCCGGAATTCCGAAAGTCAACCGGTTGCGGTTATTGCAATTGATCCTCCGTGTAATAGCCGCTGTCGATCAACACTTCCTTGTAGTTGGACTTGTCGACGGAGACGGGTTCGAGCAGGTACGACGGCACCACTTTCACCCCGTTGTCGTAGGTCGTCGTATCGTTCACTTCCGGCTCTTCGCCCTTGAGCACCGCTTCCGCCATCTCCGCCGCCTTCTTCGCCAGTTCGCGGGTGTCCTTGAATATGGTGGACGTCTGCTCGCCGGCGATGATCGATTTGACCGACGCGAGCTCCGCATCCTGCCCCGTGATGACCGGCATCGGCTTGTCTGCGGAACCGTATCCGACGCCTTTCAGGGACGAGATGATGCCGATGCTGATGCCGTCATACGGCGACAGGACCGCATCCACGCGCTCGGTCGTGTAGTGGGCACTGAGCAGGTTGTCCATTCTCGCCTGCGCCGTCGCGCCGTCCCAGCGGAGGGTGGCCACCTGATCAAAATTCGTCTGTCCGCTCCTCACCACCAGTTGGCCGGCGTCGATATACGGCTGCAGCACACTCATGGCGCCGTCGAAGAAGAAGTAGGCGTTGTTGTCGTCGGGCGAGCCGGCGAACAGTTCGATGTTGAACGGTCCCTTGCCGTCCTTCAGCCCGAGCGCCTGCTCGATGTAAGACGCCTGCAGCACGCCGACCTTGAAGTTGTCGAAGGTGGCGTAGTAGCTGACATGTTCGGACTTGCGGATCAGCCGGTCGTAAGCGATGACTTTGACGCCTTCGCTGTTCGCCTTGTCGAGGACGTTCGTCAGCGACTCTCCGTCAATCGCGGCGATGACCAGCACGTCCACGCCTTTCGTGATCATGTTCTCGATCTGCGAAACCTGGTTCTCGACGATGTCTTCCGCGTACTGCAGATCGACCTTGTAGCCCCGTTTCTCGAATTCGGCTTTCATGTTGTTGCCGTCGTGCACCCATCGCTCCGACGACTTCGTCGGCATCGAGATGCCGACGAATCCGGCCTCCCCGCCGCCGCTGCCGCCGGAACCGCCGCCTCCGCAGCCGGCGGCCATGAGCGCCATGCCGAGCAGCAGAACGATGAGCACGCTGAACCTTCTCTTCATTGGACTACCCCTTCCCTTTGCCGATGTGGTGTGGTGTACGACCGTATCGTACAGCGGGGAAGGCGGCAGGTCTTTCCAATAATCCGACCCGTTTTTTCAAAAAAACAACAAAGAAAATGCTCGAAAAAAATAAAAAACTCCCGAAGGAGTCTTCACGTACGGAATGCGCCGCCTCAGCCGCCGTCCGCATCGTCGGCTTCCGTCTCGCCTTTCCGGTATTGGTTGGGGGAGACGCCGAACATTTTTTTGAACGCGGTGCTGAAGTAATGCTGGCTGACATAGCCGACGCTTTCGGCGATCTCGTGAATCGCCAGGTCGGTTCCGGTCAGCAGGCGGGTCGCCTTCTCCATGCGCATCATCGTCACGAGGCTGACGAACGACGCACCGAGTTCCTGTTTCAGGATGCGGCTGAGGTAAACGGGGGACACATGCAGCTCGGCGGCCGCCGCTTCCAGGGACAACTCCGGATCGGCATACCGCTGCCGGATCAGCGCCCGGGCGCGCCGGACGATCGGCGACAGGCGGGCTTCCCGGCTGACGGCGGAGCGTGCGCGCCTGAGCGCCGCGCCGACGTCGACGATATCCTGCCCCGCCGGTTCGAGATGGACCTGGACGGTCAATTTCAAATAGTGCTGCACCGCCTGCTCGATCTTACTGGCCAGCTCCGGCGGCACGTCGTCCCAGATCACGACCAGAATGAGGCCGGCGGCGTCCCGGAAGATCAGATGCCCGGTCTCCCCGAGCAGTTCCGAGGTCATGTTCTCGATGGCGAACAGCATCAGCTGGCGTTCGGACTCATTCCGCAGCGACTGGCCCGTGTCGAGCTCCGGCCAGCGGATTGCCATGACGGATTCGGGCGAATGGCCGGGAAGCTGCAGGAACTGAAGCTGCTCCGCGATTTCTTCGCGGCTGAGCGCGCCTTCCATCCATTCCAGACAGAACCGCTCGCGGAGCAGGGGCAGGTTCTTGCGGATTTGCAAGGCGGCCGCATCCAGGTAGGCGCTCAGTTTCGCCTCCCGCTCCAGCCGGTCCCGCACGCGCGTCATGATCTGCGTCAGTTCCCCCGGGTTGGTCGGCTTGAGCACATATTCCTGGACGCCGAGCCGGATGGCTTCCCGGGCGTATTCAAACTCGTCGTGGCCGGTAATGATGACGACCAGGCACGACGGGAGCCGCTCCCGGATCAGGCGGATGAGCTCCAGGCCGTGCATGATCGGCATGTTCAGGTCGACGAGCATGACGTCGGCCCCCCGCTCTTCCGCGAGCAGGAGCGCCTCTTCCCCGTCTTCCGCCTCCGCGCATACTTCCATCCCGAGCGCTTCCCAATCCACCGCGTCGCGGATGCCTTCACGGATGATCGCTTCGTCGTCGGCAATCAGCACCTTCCAGCGCCGCTTCACGCCCGCACCTCCTTCCGGCTGTCGTCCGGCGCCTCAGGCGGCAGCGCGGGATGGACGACGGTCACCGTCGTGCCTTCCCCCCGCACGCTGTCGATCGTAAGGCCGTACCTGCCGCCGAACGTCAGCTTCAGACGTTCATGCACATTGATTAATCCGAAACCCCGGTTCTTGTCCATCGATCCGCCCGCCGCCGCGGTCTCCGCTTCAGCCATCAGCTCCTCGGGATCAAGCTCGCGGCCGACCCGGTCCAGCGCCTGCCGCACTTCCGCGAGCCGGTCGTCGTCCATCCCCGCGCCGTCGTCTTTGACCCGCAGGATGAGCTGGCCGTCCCGGACAAAAGCGTCCACTTCAATGGTGCCGGGTCCCCGCCGTTCCTTGATGCCGTGGTAGATGGCGTTTTCGACGATCGGCTGCAGGATCAGTTTCAGCACCGTATGCCGGTCGAGACCGGGTTCCATGCGGATCGCGTAATTCAGCTTGTCCCGGTAACGGACCTTCTGGATTTTCAGGTAGCTCTCCAGATGCTCGAATTCTTCCGCCAGCGGAATCCGGTCCTTGCCTCCGCTGAGTCCGATCCGGAACAGTCTGGCGAGCGATTCCGCCACTTCCGCCGCGGCCTCCGCTCCCTGGCTGCGCGCCATCCACTGGATCGTGTCCAGCGTGTTGTACAGAAAATGCGGCCGGATATGCGCCTGCAGGCTGCGCAGCTCCGCTTCCCGCTTCTGCCGTTCCTTGTGCTCCATGAGCGTGATGAGCCGGTTGATCCGGTACAGCATCCGGTTGAAACTGCGGCCCAGCATGCCGATCTCGTCATGCCGCTCGCTGATGAACCGGGTGAGCAGATCGCCCGACTCCGCCTTGTGCATGAAGGAGATGAGCTGCCCGATGGGCCGGGAAATCGTGCGGGACAGGTAATACGAGGCCGTAATCCCGAACAGGCAGACGAGAAACACGAAGCTGACGATGTAAAACTGGATTTCCCGCATCTCGTGGATCGATTCGCGCACCGGGAACACCCCGATGGTCGTCCAGCCGGTGAACGGCGATTTGACATAGATGAATTGGATCCTTCCGGCTTCCGTGTCCCGGAAGAGCGACCCGGATGTTCCCGTGAACCAGTCCGGCGAGACGCCGACGGCCGGGAGGTTGGCCGGCACATAGACGGGGTCTCCTTCGTCGTCGATGACCATGAGGTAGCCGTTGCGGCCGAGGCGCACATTTTTGAGTTCTTCCGCGATCACGCGCAGTTTCAGGTCGATGAGGACGACGCCGAGCACGCGCTGGGAGTCGGGGTCGAGCACCGCACGGGCGACCGATATCACCTCGTCGTCCCGGTAATTGACGTGGCTGGTCACATGCCGGCCCTCGGGACGCCCGACAATCGTGAAAATGCCGTCCCGCTTCACCGCTTCTTCATACCACGTCTCCAGGGTCAGGCGGTGGCCTTCTTTGGCGTACAGCTCGTTGCTGATCGATTCGCCGTCGCTGTTTACGATGAGGATGCCGGCGACTTCCGTGTACAGCGTGCTGATCGTCTGCAGGAAATGCCGGATCTCGTAACGGTCGCTCACCTTCGCTTCCTGTCCTTCCGTGCCGTCCAGAAAACGGCGCACATCCGGATTGCCGGAGGCGATGTAGGTGATGTTCTGGAGACTTGCGGCATAATGCTCCAGGGAACGGTTCACTTTGCCGATCAACTGCAGCGTGTTTGCCGTAGTCTGCCGCTCCAGCACGCGGTCCACTGAATAGTGAATGAGCAGCCCGAGGCAGACCGCCGGCAGGATGCCGATGAGCAGAAAATGGGCGATCAGCTTGTAGCGGATCGGCCAGTCGTTGATTTCCAGCCATTTGCGCACACTTCCCACCTGCCGCCCTGGCGTCCGTCATTTCACGTAATAATGGTCGACATTCTCCCGGGTCACGACGGAAATCCCCGTGTCCACATAGACGGGAAGCGGGGAGGCGTCCGCCGTCTGCCCGCTGTCCGGCGTAACCAGCCCGTGGTGGAGGTGGAACAGGTACAGCAGCGACCAGTACCCCATGTTCCACGTGCCCTGGGCCAGCGTCGCGTCGATCTCGCCCTGGCGCACCATATCCAGCGTCACCTTGTCGGTGTCGAAGGCGACGATCTTCACCTGATTCTGCCGCTGCCTCAGCCGGACCGCGTCCGCGACGCCGACCCCGCCGACCGCGTCGGTGTTGAAGATGCCCTTCACGTCCGGATACTGATCGAGAATGGCGATCGCCGCGTCCCGCGATACGATGCGGTCCCCTTTGCCGTCCTCGACGGCGACGATCGTCATCTCCGGATATTCGGACCGGATCGTGTCGCGGAAGCCGTTCGTCCGCTCCTGATGGTTGAGCTGGTTGGGAAGGGTTACGACGCCGACCTCTCCTTTGCCGCCGATCAGCCGGGCCATTGTCCGGGCGGCCGTCACGCCCGCGTTGTAATTGTCCGTGGCCAGCAGGGAATAGGCTTTGCTGTCCGGCGCCCCGGAATCGAACAGGACGACCGGTATGCCGGCATCGACCGCCTTGTCAATCGACGGTGTAAGCGCTTCCGGATTCATGACGGTAAGGGCGATGCCGGCCGGCTTCTGGGCGATCACCTGTTCCAGCACGGTCACCTGCTCCCGCACGTCATATTGCGTCGAGCCCCGGTACTCCACCGAGACACCCAGCACCTGCGCAGCGTCTTCGAATCCTTTGATGACGCTTTTCCAGTAGTCGATGCCGGACTGGAACGTCACCATCACATACTTCTCGTCCAGGCTGCCGACCAGGGCGGCGGAATCGCCGGCCCCGGCCGACTGGCTTTTCCCGTAGAAAAAGTTCAGGGCATACAGCACATAAGCGCCGATGATCACCAGATAGAGGAGCAGCATCTTCTTCATGCGCGGACCCCCGCCTAATTCATAGGTCAGCCTTCATCCTGCGGACCCGCCGCGTTCGCCGGGCCGTCCCCGCCCTGGCCGGTCCCGCCGTTGCCCGTTCCGGCGTTGTCCGTTCCGCTGCCGGTCCCGCCGCCGGAATCGGCCGGCTCCTCCCGGCGCTCGGGAGGCGCCGCCGGCAGCGTGTCCGCGGTGCTTCCGCCGGATCGGCCGGCCGTGTCGCCGGTATCGCCGGAGGCGCCGCCCTGCGATTCGCCGCCCGCAGCGGCTCCCGTGCCGCCTGTGCCCGCGGTGCCGCTTGCACCGCCGGCGCCGTTTGTGCCGCCGGCGTACGCGTCAGCCGGAACCGCTGCGCCTCCATCACCGGCAGCTCCCTGCGAGCCCGTGCCGGCCGCCGCACCGGTGTCGTTCGCGCCGGCGTTGCCGCCCGCGCCCGCGCCTGCGCTTGCGCCTTGCGACGCGCCGCCGTTCCCGCCCGACCGCTTGCCGCTCTGCGAGCCGCTCCGCCGGGCTGCATTCGTCTGCGTGCCATCCGGGTCGGCCGGCGTCTCATCCAATGTCGTGCTGCCGTCCGCATGGCCTTCGTCCGCATCGGACTGCTGCGTCACAAGGGTGTTCTTCTTCGGCGCGCCGGTCAAGCCGATGTAATGATCGTATGCGTCGAAAATTTTCCGCGCGATCGGCGCGGCCCCCCGGCCGCCGTATCCGCCTTCGGGCACGACGACGGCGACCGCCAGCTTCGGCTTGTCGGCCGGGGCGAACGCGATGAACACCGCGTTCTCGATGATGCCGACGCTCGTCTGCTGCTCGGAGGTCCCGGTCTTGCGCCGGAAGTCGTACGGGAACCCTTCGAATCCCCGCACGTTCGATTTCATGCCGCTGATGATGACATCCCAATACTCGTCCGGCAGATCGATCGTGTTCAGCACGACCGGCTGGAACGTCTCGACCGTCCGGCCGTCGGCGTCGACGATCCGCTCCACGAACTGCGGCTTCAGCCGCTTGCCGCGGTTCGCCAGCGTCGCCGCATACTGGGCGAGCTGCAGCGTCGTGTAGCGTCCCTGCTGGCCGAAAGAAGCGTAAATCAGCGCCGACTGCGGGCTGCCGTTCTCCGCCTCGTGGAAATAGTCGATAACGCCCTTGGACTCGCCCGGCAATCCGCTCTCGGTCAGCACGCCGAGACCGAACTGCTTCACCCAATTGTCCCAGATCTCGACGCCTTTGCGCCCGTCGCGCCGGTACAGCGCATTGCCGATCATTTCCGCCATGAACGTGTTCGACGACTTCTCGATCGCCTTCGATGGCGTCAGCCGCCCGAATGCCCGTTTCTCGGCGTTGCGGATCGAGACGCGGTACCCTTCGCGGCCGAACTGGAACACGCCGGTGTCGTTGTAGGTCGTCTTCGGCGTAATGAGCCCTTCCGCCAGCCCGATGAGCACGGTCAGCGGCTTCTGCGTCGAACCGAGCGGCACGAGCGAGGACGGGTGCTTGTTCGCTTCCTCCTGCGAACCCCAGTCCTGATAAGCCTGGGAGATCGCGCCGTTCTTGTGGAATGTCTTCGTTGCTTCGTAGTTGGACGGGCTGATCTGACCGCCTTTCCAGACGTTCGGGTCGTAGTCCGGCATGCTCGCCATCGCGATCACCTTGCCGGTGTCGACCTCGATCGCGACCGCGTAGCCGGCGCGGGCGTACTCCGCCCGGTCGCCGCTCGACTTCGGCGCGTTTCGCAGATACTCGATATGATCCAGGATGGCCTTCTCCGTCGCGAGCTGCACATCGCGATGAATCGTCAGATGCAGGTCGCTGCCCTTCTCCGGCTTCGTGATGACCGGTTCACCAATGATCTCGCCGTGGCTGTTCACCGGATACGTTTTGACCCCGTTCCGGCCCCTGAGCACATCCTGATACATCAGCTCGAGCCCGTCCATGCCGACGTCCTCGTCATTCAAATAGCGGAGCGTCGGATCGGTCGACTGTCTCTTCTGCTCGTAGAAATCTTTCGTCGCGGCGGATGTGACGGCCGAGTCGAAGTTTTTCAGGTAGCCGACGAGCTGCACCGCCACCGTGTCGTCGTCATAATGGCGGATCGTGTCTTCCACGATGCTGATGTTCGGAAATTTCGCGCTGTTTTCCGAGAAGTACGCGATTTCCTGCTTCGTCAGGTTGTATTTGATCAGGCGCGGCGTGTACATGTTGTTCTGCCGGAAGTTGATGTCCATCCGCTCGATGATCTGCTCGATCGTGATCGCTTCGTTCGGATCGCCGTATTGCGTGAACACTTCGTTCAGCTCTTCTGCGATCTTGCGGGCCTCGGCTTCCTTGATCGAACGGTCCATCGTGAAATACAGCGACTGCGTCGACACCGAGTACGCGATCGGCTGGCCGGTCGCATCATAGATGTTGCCGCGGATCGGCGGAATCTGCACGGTACGGCTGCCGCTGCTCGTCCGCTCGGCGCGCAGCTCCGGTCCGCGCACGAACTGCAGAATCGCAAGCTGCACGATGAGCACGCTGAACAGGACGAACGTGCTGAAGAAGAAAAGATTGAGCCGGAACGAGAAATGCCGCCGATTTGCGATCAGCCTTCGCTGTTCTTCTTCCGTCCGTTGTTCGTTCGCCACGACCGCATCCCCCTTTTCCGCATCGTCTGATCAAAAATATTCCGCCGCACGCATCCGTTATTTCCGCTTCCCGTCACGTCTCCCGCACATGGGTACGGTCGAAATCCGGCGGATTGAACCAGTCGCCGGACGTTGCCCAGGTGGCGTCGAGCGGTATCCATTGCTCGCCCGCCCGCACTTCATTCCAGGCATGCGGCCCGAAACCGCCGCGGCCGTCCGCGCCGAGCCCGGTGACGACCCGCGCTTCCAGGCCGGCGCTGCGCGCCATGACGGCGTAGAGGCGCGCGATGTCGATGCAGACGCCGCGCCGCGTGCGGAACGTGTCTTCCGGCGTCTGTTCCCGCCACTCGCCGCGCTCGGTATAGGCGTCCGCTTTGTCCCAGTCATAGGCGATGCGCGTCCCGACCCAGTCGTACAGGGCGCGCGCCTTCGCTTCGTCATCCTTCGCTCCCGCGGTAATGCGGAGCGCGGCTTCCCGGATGTCGTCCGGCACGTCACGGTCGATGATCTCGTACCGTCGAAGCAGAATCCGCCGGAATTCCGCTTCGACGGCCCGCGACAGCACCGGCCCCTGCTCCGCCATCACGCCGCCCGCCACCGGCTCGAGCAGACGATCCGACGCTTCCCGGTAGAGCGGGGACGATTCGATCCGGGCGGCGAGCGGCGCGTTCGGCAGCAGCGACACATAGACGAACAGCGCCGCCATCAGCACGAGCGCCCGTCCGCCGCCGTGCACGAAGCCGAGCGCGGCGCCTGCCGCGCGGCTCAGCGCGCCGCCGGGGGCGGCTGCAGGGGCGCGCATCCGCAATGCGCCGGCTTTTGAGCCTGCGCCGGCGACGAGCGTCAGCGCGGCCGCGGCGAGCAGCCGCAGCAGCAGGCGGATGACCAGATAGCCGATCAGGAACAACAGCCCGAAACGAAGCAGCGAGAAATCCCTGACACCCGTGATGAACGTGTGCCAAGCCAAAGACCAGTTGTCCATTTCACCGGCGGGCGGCCTGAGATCCGCGTCCATGAGACGCGATTCGACAACCGGGCCGAAAGCCGTCGCGAACCGGACGGCGAGCGCCAGCGACGCGATCGTGCAGACCGTCTCCCACAAGAACAACAAGAGGTGCTTCGCGGAACCCGGCGCACCTCGTTTCATGCCTTGCCAGAGCGATACGGCGATGATGATGGCAACGGCAACCGCGACAGGCTCCGCAAAATCGGATGCATGCACCCGCATCACGCCCTTTCGCCCCGCCGCGGATCAGCCCGCGGCTTTCGCCTGGTCGATGAGCGACGAGATCGTTTCGTCCACTTTCCATCGGCCGAGCGGCGCGCCGTGATATGTCACCGTCACCTCGTCTTCTCCAATCTTGCCTTTGATGACGAGGCTTGAGGTCTGCACCGTGAACGTGCCGTCTTCGCTTGCCGTGTAGACCGCGTCCGAAGCTTCTCCCGCCATGGCTTCGAGCGCTTCACGCTTCAGCGCCGCGGCGGCCTGCTCGGTGATCTGCTCTCCAAGCTCTTTCAGCTTGTCGACGCGCAAATCTTCAAGCGAATATCCGCTGTACAGCAGCACGCCGATCACGATGACGGCGACAAGCAGCCATTTCACGACGGTTTTGACGATCTTGATGACGATCAGCAGTGCGATGAGCGCGATGACCAGCACATACCAGCGATCGGTCAGAAATTGTTTCCATGTCTCCAGATCGGCCTGGAACAGTTCGCCCAGCATCGCGGTACCCCCTTTATTATGTAGCTGACGATGGAAAACGGATGATGGTTTATGGAAATTGATCGCGCGAAGATTCCGGATTGCAGTCCCTGTTGAACGGCACACGTCAGACGGTGTGTATTAACGGCATTCCGTGCCGTTAAACCTTGCCAGAGTATAGCAGCCAGCCCAATAACGGCACTACGTGCCGTTGCACGCGTTGGAGGACCGCAGTGTACGTCCAACGGCGTGAAATAACGGCATTCTGTGCCGTTAATGCTTGAACGGGTACGGCAATCGGTCCGTTAACGGCATTCCGTGCCGTTGCAGACGGTGCAGGATGAGTATCTGCCGTTCATTGACAGCCCGATCTCAATTATAACGCAGGCGCTGCCGGGCGTCCACGCCAGCGGATGGGGGGCCGGACAGGCAACAGCCCCGTGAGCACAGCCTCTCGGCCCGCTGCAACACGCATGACACAGCCTCAGGCATACCCCTTCCCCGCCTCCGGTAGCGTGCATCCCACGTTACGGTCCCCGGCGCTACCGGACAAACAGACATAACTCGTCCGGCCCGGGCGTATGATCAGAAGGAACCCCGCAACACGCAAGAAACGGAGCGTGACCGCATGAGAACCGCCTTCTGGCTTTATCTGTTCTCGTTCATCGCCATCTTCGACCTGCACGCGCAGTATCCGATTCTGACCCCGTTCGCCGTATCGCTCGGTGCCGCTCCGTCTTTCATCGGCCTGATGATGGGGCTCTATTCGATCACCCATCTGCCCGGCAACGTGATCGCGGGATGGAGCGTCGACCGGTTCGGCAGCCGCGTTTTCATCGTCCTGAGCCTGTTGGCGGCAGGCATTATTCTGCTGCTTCAGTCCCGGGTGGAAGACCCGTGGCACCTGCTGTTGCTGCGCTCGATCAGCGGCTTCGTCCTCGCCTTCCTGTCGCCGGCCTGCATGGCGCTGCTCGCCCGGATCAGCGCCGACCGCATCCTGCAGGGCAAACTGATGGCCGGGAACGGGCTCGTTCACACGCTCGCCTCCGTCGTTTCCCCGGCCGCCGGCGCGCTGCTCGTCGCCCGCCTCGGATTCGAGCTGTCCTTCTTCGCGCTGGGCTGGCTGCTGATCGGCACCGCGGTGTGCGCGCTCCTGTTCATCCGCGACATCCGCCCGACCGCAGCGGCGGGCGGAACGGCCGGCCCGCCCCATGCCGGCGCGCCGGGCGCACATGGCGCGGCCGCCCATCCGGCTGCGGCGCTCCCGGCGAAGGCGAAGGAGGCCGGCGCGCTGCTGCCCGGTACGCCGCAGCCCGTCGCCGCAGACGACGATCTGCCGCTGCCCTGGCTTGTCTATGTGCTGCCGATCGCGATGTCCTGCGCGCAAGGCATCCTGTCGTTCGAACTTCCGCTGCTCGCGATGCACGACCACAGCATCATGCAGACCGGCCTGCTGTTCTCCGTCCTCAGCCTCGGCTCCCTCGTGACGCTCAGCATGATGTTCCTGAACCGGTATTCCTCGTTCCGGCGGACGCTGGCGGGCGCGCTCATTCTGGCGCTTTCCTATTTCACCGCCGCCGTCGGCGACCTTGTCCCGCTAACCGCGCTGCTGTTCATCATCGGCATGGCAAAGGGCATCATCTATCCCGCGCTGACCACGCTGCTTATCGAACTGACGGGCAGCGCGAAATACGGCCGCACGTTCTCCGTGCTGTCCATCGCCTATTCCGTCGGCGCTTTTCTCGGTCCGCTCACGGCCGGGTATGTCCGCGACGCGATTTCCCCTTATTTCATCGCATTCCTGGTGCTGATGACCGGCGTGGCCCTGCTCCCGTTTGCCGGGCCTCGGCGCCTGCACACCGCTTCCGGACGCATCGGCTGATGCCGAATTCGACATTTCCCAGGAAATTGATACAATGGATGGCAGCAGAACGATGCAGGGGATGCTGCATGGAGATTGTCATCATCGTGGAAGGAAAAAACGATAAAGCCCGGCTGCGGCGGCTGCTTGCCGGCGAAGTCGACATCCTGTGCACCTTCGGAACGCCGGGGCCGCATCAGATCGACCAGCTGGTGCGGAAGGTCGGCGACCGGGAGCTGTATATTTTCACGGACAACGACGCTTCGGGAAGACGCATCCGCGGCATCTTGCGGGACGCTTTTCCCGACGCCGAACACATTTACACGCGCAAAGGGTATCCCGGCGTCGAGAGCACGCCGGACGAATACCTTATTCAGCAATTGGAAAAAGCCGGGCTGGAAGACTACATCATCCGTCCGGAGGATGATGAGCTCGCCCGGCTGCTGCAGCATGATCCGTGAAGTTTCTAGCCGCATCATCTTCCTGATCTTGCTGCGCAATGTCCAACTTCTTCGACTATTGCCCGAATCCCTTCCTCGATGCGGTTCGGATCGGCGCGGGACACGCTGATGCGAAGGAACTTGTCCCGGTCTCTGCAGTCCGCAAGATAATACGGTTTCCCCGCCGTCACCGCGACATTTCGTTCCGCAAGCCGCTGCACCAGCCGTTCCAGATTGACCGTCCGTGGCAATCTGAAATGGGTATACAGCCCGGAGCTTGCCGACGGTGCCTCGATCCAATGTTCGGGATCATGCTTCCGCAGCGCCTTGTGCAAACGCTGATTCCGGGCGGCGTAATGCTTGTACATGCTGCGGCAATGTCGCGCATCCATGCCATTCTTGATATACACGTCAAGCACCGCCTGGGACAACACGGACGTTTCGGCGAACCGGCTGTATTGGCGGAACGTGTCGAAGCGCGTAGATCGGCTCGAACCTTTTGACTTCCCCCAGGTCGGCCATGTAGTCATCCTCCGCCACGTACTCCAGTTCGTCCAGATTGATCCCCCCGGACGTACGCACAATCCAGGAAACCGGCAGTCTCTCCGCTTCGAGAAACCTCAGGAAAAGATTATAACTCGGTTGTTCCACCAATATTTCCGTCCTGCCGTTCGGGAACGGCATAAGCGCCAGTATGCCAGGCGCATGCTGGATGCCCGTGGTCAGCATGATGAGCTCCGCCTTGGCGAACAACTGGCTGTCGGCCAGACGGGTTACAAGCGTCCGTTTGAGATTGTCCGTCACCGCCAAATCCCCGCAGGTGAACAGCTGCCGGCTGTTGATCTCGAACGCTTTGTTCAGACAATGCTGGAAATCCTGGTGAGGAAACAGGCCGGGATCCGGT
This sequence comes from Thermobacillus sp., assembly GCF_003390775.1. Lineage (NCBI taxonomy): Bacteria > Bacillati > Bacillota > Bacilli > Caryophanales > Paenibacillaceae > Thermobacillus > Thermobacillus sp. Next base: position 16,410 of record NZ_QEWA01000034.1, read on the forward strand.
GAGGACGACGAGAAATCCATCACGCCATGCTCCTCGCCGCGAGTTCCGCCGCCGGCCTGATCGAAGACGTAGTAGCCGCTCTGGGGGGATGGAATAAATGGCGTGCCGCATCTCCAGTTCGGCATAGGCCTTCACGATGGTGCCGGGACTTACCCCGTACCGTTGCGCCGCCTCCCGGACGGAAGGTACCCGTTGCCCCGCGCGGTAGTGACCGCTCGCGATTTTGTGCTCCATATCGGCAAGGATTTGCGCATATTTCTTCACGCCGTCCATCCTCCTCGTGCTTGCGGCTTAGCTGCACAGACGAAGCAACTGTACCAATACAGTCGGCAAAATCTCGCATTGCGCCGTCATCATCGGGTTCTCGTTCCTGTTCGTCAAAATCGCGCTGGAATCCGCCGCCCCAATGGACATCCTGGCCTGGCGATTTTCCGTGTCGTTCGCCGTTCTGTCGCTGCCGGCCCTGCTCGGCTAGATCCGATTGAACGTGCGAGGCAGACCGCTGCACAGGCTGCTGCTGCTCGCAACCATGTACCCGCTCGGCTTTTTCCTGTTTCAGACGTACGGACTTCAGCATGCCGCTTCGGCCGAAGCCGGCATGCTGAACGCCTTTACGCCGGTGCTCATCCTGATTCTGGCTTCGGTCTTCCTGAAGGAATCGGCGAGCGGATTGCATTGGATTTCCATCAGCTTGTCCGTAGCCGGCGTCGTCTTCCTGCTGCTGACGGGATCGTGCGCCGCGTTCGCCGGATACAGCGTACTGGCCCGTTCGCTGTTGAAATCGTTCCGCCCCATGGAACCGACTTGGTGGATGCTTGGCATCGGCTGCATATTTTTCCTCGCCGTGTCAGGGTTCAACATGCTTCTGACGGTACGTGGAACGAACTGCTTGCGCCGCTCGGCGATATCCGTCTCATCGTGTCCGTGCTCTACCTCAGCATCCTGTCCTCGCTGGTCTCGGCGTTTACGGCGAACTATGCGCTGTTCCAAATGCAAGCGGCGAAAGCCGGCGTGTTCACCAACCTGTCGACGGTCGTATCCATTGCAGCCGGCGCGCTCATCCTCGGGGAGTCGACCGAGATATATCATCCCATCGGCTCGTTCATGATGATCGCCGGGGTGTGGGGAAGGACATGACGACTTGGCGGGTTGACACCTGGACCAACGTCAAGCCCGGGTCGATCGATCACGCGCTTGACAAATTGGAATCGCAGGGGATGATCGAAACCGCGGCATCCGGGGCCGGCGCGAAACTCGGTCCGTCCCGCAAGAAGTACTCGGTCACGAAGCAGGGCAAAGCGGAGTTCTTCCGGCTGCTTGAAGCAGCGCTTGTCAGCCCGGACATTCTGCAATTGTCCGCCGGCGTCGCCTTCATGGAATGGCTGCCCCGCAATGAAGTCATCGCGCTCCTTGAACAGCGCCGGACCGTACTGGAGCCGAGCCACTTTCGAACAGATCACGGCCGGCAAGCGGACGGATGCCGTCGACTATACGGAGCTGAACGTGTTTATGCCGCATCCCCATTATGCGCAGCAATATTTTGTATGCATCCTGAATCCCGCCGGAGATAACGTAGAAAAGACGAAGGAGCTCATCATGGAAGCCCGTTCGATCGCGGCGGAACGGCTGCAGCGCGGAAACGGCCGATAAGGTCGCTTCTACGCTACATGACCAGCGCGATGACGATCGTGACGGAGATGACGCTGAGCAGCGTCGAGAAGAAGACGGCCTGGGAGGCGAATTCCTTCTCATTGTCGAACTCGACCGCCAGCAGCACGCTGCTGAGCGATGTCGGCACGGCGGACGAAACGATGAGCGCCGCGGCCGTCAGCCCGTCGAAGCCCATGAGCAGCGTCAGCCCCCACGCGAGCACCGGTCCGACGGCCAGCCGCAGCAGCGCGGACAGCCCGACATCGACCGCGAGAGCGCGATCGATCCGCCACGACATGCTGCCGAGCTGCACGCCGAGCGTCAGCAGCGCCGTGCCGAGGAACGCGTTCGCGAGATACCCGATCGGCGCCTCCAGGACCGGCGGGATCGGCACCTCGAAGGCGCGCAGCAGCAAGGCGAGCGGGATGACGTAGATGATCGGCAGGGACAGGACGACGCGCCCGATTTCCCGCAGATTCGCCTTGTGCGCATTGACCGCGTACACGCCGTATGTATTGGGAGTCAGGCTCTGCAGCATCGAAATGAGCACCTGGACGGACAGCGTGTACGGATTGCCGGCGAACACCAGCTGGTTGAGCGGAATGCCGTAGTTCGCACTGTTGTAGAACATGACGCTGTTGCGCATCGCCGCCCGCCGTCCGCCGGACGCTCCCCGCGCCCGGCAGACGAGATCGGCAAGGACATACTGGATCGCCATGAACAGCAGCCCGAACAGCACGATCTTGCCGAACATCGATGCCGAGATCTCCGTGTCATAGAGCAGGCGGAACATGATCGCGGGCGAGAAGACATAGAAATTCAGCTTGGACAACGTCCGGATATCCAATGAAAAAGCCCGCTGCATGACGACGCCTACGGCAATCATCGCGGACAGCGGGATGACGTTGTTTGTCAAAATATGCAGCAGGATGGACATGATGTCATCTTCCCCATTCATGGCGGCCGGCGCGGAAAGGCGCAGCCGGCTTCTGCGGTCGGATCAGAGGGAAATCAGAGCAACTTGTCGATCTCTTCCAGCACTTTCTCGGGCGTCAGCGTCTCGTCGCCGCCGCCGCGGATGTAGCTGCGCAGCCGGCCCTGCTCATCCACCAGCGAAATGATGTCGGAATGCACCAGATTGTCGGGGTCGGGGTTGATCACGCCAAGGTTGAATCCCTTCGCGATCTTGACGATTTCCTCCGCTTCTCCCCTCAGGAAATGCCAGCCCGACCGATCCGCCTTGAACCCGTCGGCGTACTGCTCAAGCACTTCCTGCGTGTCGCGGTACGGGTCGATCGAGATCCAGTGAAATTCCACCTTGTCCCCGAAGAGCCCCCGCTCCTGCAGTTCGGTCTGCACGAAGGACATGACCCGCGTCGTGATCGGACAGACGTCCGGACAAGATGCGAAGAAGAAATAGACGAGCCGGATCTTGCCTTCCGATTCGGAGAAGGAAAGCGGCTCTCCGTCAAGATCCGTCAGCGTGAAATCCGGCACTTCCAGTATAACCGGAAGTTCTTCCTTCTTCCAGGGTCCGTAAGTGTACAGCAAATAGCCTGCCATCAGCAATACGAGCACGCTGACGGCCAACGGGAATTTGTAACGATTGACGAAAGCCACGGAAACCGCTCCCTTCTCGCATCATTACGGCAGCCAGGCGCCGTCGCCCTGCGTATTGACGACCATGACCAGGAAGACGACCATGAGGTAGTTCACCGACAACATGAAATTCTGTTTCGCCCACGCGGTGTCGTCCCGGGCGCGCACACCGGCGATCGTATGCCAGCACCAGACCGCGCCGAACACCACGGATACGATGAGGAAAATGATCCCCGCGTACCCGAACGCATACAGCAGGACGCCGGCCGGAATGAGCAGCACGACATACGGGATCATCTGCCATTTCGTCCGCCGGACGCCCTTGACGACGGGCAGCAGCGGGAAACCGGCCGCCCGGTATTCCTCGACGCGGCGGATGCCCAGCGACCAGAAATGCGGCGGCTGCCACAGGAACAGAAGCGCGAACAGCAGCCATGCGCCCGCGTCGATCTGCTCCGTCACGGCGCAATACCCGATCACGGGCGGCATGGCACCCGATACGCCGCCGACCGATGTGCTCCAGGTCGAATGGCGCTTGAGCCAGAGCGTATAGACAACGATATAGACGAACATGCCGAGAAGACCGAGCCAGCCGCACAGCGGATCGACCAGGAAGAACAATATCGAGATGCCCAGGGCGCCGAGCGCGATGCCGAAAGCGAGCACGAATGCCGGCGACAGGCGTCCGGACGGCAGCGGCCGGTTCCGCGTGCGCTCCATCTTGATGTCCCAATCGCGGTCGAGATAGTTGTTGAGGACGCAGGACGACGCGATCGTCAGCGTCGTGCCGAGCAGCGTCCAGACGAGAAGCAGCCAGTCGATATCCCACTTCGATGCGACCCAGAAACCGCCGAATACGGCGATCAGGTTGAGTCGAATGATCCCGGGTTTCGTCAGATTAAGCAGGTCTTTCAGCACGTCGGGCCTCCCGAATTCAGGCGCCGATATTGGAGCGGCCTGACGCTCCCGGCCCATGGAATCGTTACCTATCATACCGTAAATGCTTGGCTGTTGACAATCATCGCGCCTGCGGGTTCAACAATTTGACACTTTCACGGGAACCGGGCGGAACACTTGGGCTTTTGCCGCCATAGGATAATGCAGCATTCGCCCATGCGAAGGCACGATATGCCGTGGAAGGAAGTGATGATGAACCGGATGGCCGTCATCAAAGCCAACTCCGAGGACATCAAGTTGCTGGCACGTCTGATGCGCGCGGAAGCCGAAGGAGAAGGCGAGCTCGGCATGCTGATGGTCGGCAATGTCGGGGTGAACCGCGTCCGGGGCAACTGCCTGGACTTTCGGAATATCCGCACGATTCCGCAGATGGTCTACCAGCGCCCGGGCGGATTTGAAGCGACGACGAAAGGCTATTTCTACCAGAGAGCGCGCGACAAGGAGATCCGGCTTGCGAGACGCGCCGTAAACGGCGAACGTCAGCATCCCGCGACGAACGCGCTCTGGTTCTTCCGTCCGACGGATCAGTGTCCTGCATCCTGGTGGAATCAGGCGCACAGCGGACGGTTCAAAAGTCACTGCTTCTATGCGCCGTCAGTCAGCGATTGTCCCGGCGTCTACTAAATGAAAGAAGGAGGAAACAAAGCCAACATGTCCATTCAATCGTATGACGCGTACCACTTCGGCACGCCTTACGTTTCCGGCATGCCGAGTGTGCAGTCCCCGTCCGGCTGGTGGCCGACCGGTTATCCCGATGCCGCGATGCCCTTTGCAACCGACACGACCGGCATTTCGCCGTTCATGACCGCAAGCGGCATTCCGGGCATGCCGAGCGACACGACCGGCGTTTCGCCGTTCATGACCGCAAGCGGCATTCCGGGCGTGCCGAGCGGAGCCGGCATTACGCCGACGGGCGGCAACATCGTCACGGTCCCGCAGGAAGAGTCCTACGTCGAGAACATTCTCCGGCTCAACCGCGGCAAATTGGCGACCGTGTACATGACGTTCGAGAACAACAGCCAATGGAACGCGAAAGTGTTCCGCGGCATCGTCGAGGCGGCCGGGCGCGACCATATCATCCTGAGCGATCCGTCGACGGGCACCCGGTACCTGCTGCTGATGGTCAACCTCGACTACATTACGTTCCAGGAGCCGATCAACTACGAATACCCGTTCCAGGGCGGCATCGTCACGCAGCAGACACCGTTCAATACGACGCGCGAAACAGAAACGGACTATACGGATCTGAACACCCAGGCGTGAACATTGCCGGAAGCAAGACGGGACACGGCAGACCAGGGGGAATCGCCTGACAGCCTCATCTCCCGGATGCCGTCCGCTTCTTCCTTCGTGCCGGCTTCCCAGACCTCCACGAACAGGCCGGGTTGATCCGTTCCTTCATATAAATACATCTCCGGATGCGAGGCCTTGAGGGATGCCATCAGGGCCAAATAACGCTCACGGTTCTCCTCCGCAATCCGGTACTCCGCGAAACAACGATACATTGACTCCCCTCCATCCGCCGATCAAGTTGAATCCGCGGGACGAACCCGGTACAATGGTAAGCATAGCAACCGGCGGAGGAGACGGCAAGAAGCCCGGATTCATCCGGGCTTCTGCAGCTTCATATGCTTCAGAATTGACGGGAGCCCGCCAATTGTTGTTCAGCGATCTGTACGAGGCGCTTCGTGATGTAGCCACCGAGCGAACCGGCGTCACGCGTCGCCATGTTGCCGTAGTAGCCGTCTTGTGGAATTTGTACGCCCAGCTCTTGAGCCGCTTCGTACTTGATTTGCTCCAGCGCCGCTCTGGCTTGCGGAACGACCAGCGTGTTGCTGTTCCGGTTTTGGCCTGCCATGGTTGTCGTCTCCTTTCGTCCCTTGAGCTGTAGTGTTGATGCAAGCTTGCAAGCTTATTATGCACCTCATCCGTTTTCTTATGCTTGACCATGCACAAGTCCCGAATCCGCCCAAGGAGAGACGAAGATGTCCAAAACCGCTTCCCTCTTGTTCGCTGTCGCCGCCGTCGTTCTGATGCTGGCGACGGGCGTCGCCATCAGCCACAACGGGTGGTTGGCCGCCCTGTTCTTCATCCTGACGTTCGTCGTCATCGGAGCCGGATTCATCTATCGGGCGAAAGCGCTCAAGCGCAAATGACGGAGCGGCCGGCGGAGATCCGCCGGCCGCCGCCCTTTTCATCCGGCGATCCGGTCAGCGCGGCGGCAGAAATCCCATCCGCTCTTTGGCCAGCGCGACCGTCCGGTTCGCGATTTCCGCCGCCCGTTCCGCGCCTTCCTTCAGCACGCGGCCGAGCTCCCCGGAGCCGCGGATTTCCCGATACCGCGCCTGCAGCGGCTCCAGCACCGCCACGACGCATTCCGCCAGCTCTTTCTTGAACGGACCGTAGCCCTGCCCTTCGAACCGCCGTTCGACTTCTTCCACCGTCAGCCCGGCGCAATGCGCAAAGATGCTGATCAGGTTGCTCACTTCCGGCTTGTTCGCGGGATCGTATTTCACTTCCCGGCCGGAGTCGGTAACCGCGCGTGAAATTTTCTTCCGGACGACGTCCGGCTCGTCGAGCAGCGCAATGTAGCTGTTCGGATTCGGATTGCTCTTGCTCATCTTCTTCGACGCGTCATCGAGCGACATGATGCGCGCGCCGACCTTCGGCATGTACGGCTCGGGCAGCTTGAACGTTTCCCCGTAGCGCCCGTTGAACCGATCCGCCAGGTCGCGGGTCAGCTCCAGATGCTGCTTCTGGTCGTCCCCCACCGGAACCAGATCGGCGTTGTACACGAGAATATCCGCGGCCATCAGCGTCGGATAGACGAACAGCCCGGCGGGCACGGATTCCCTGCCGGCCGCCTTCTCTTTGAACTGGGTCATCCGCTCGAGCTCGCCCATATACGCGAGCGTCGTCATGAGCCAGCCAAGCTCGGCGTGCGCCGGCACGTGCGACTGGATGAAAATCGACGAACGCGACGGATCGACGCCCGCCGCAAGGTACAGCGCCGCCACCGATTCCGTCTGCTCGCGCAGCGCGGCCGGGTCCTGCGGCAAGGTGACCGCGTGCAGGTCGACCACCATATAGAAGCATTCGTGCTCATCCTGCAGCTTCACGAAGTTCTGGATTGCGCCGATGTAGTTCCCGAGCGTGAGCTGACCGCTCGGCTGGATGCCCGACAGCACCCTTGCCATGCGTATCTCCCCCTTGACCTGAATATAAAAATCCCCCGCCGCAAGGGACGAGGGACCGTGGTGCCACCCTTATTCGCTTCGACGCCGCATGCCGGACAAGCGACGGCGAAGCCTCACAGCTCCGTAACGGGGAGCAACCGGGAAACCATGGGCGGCATCCGGCCGCTTTCCGATTTCCGGCTCAGGGACCCATTCCGCCAGCCGCGATGCCGGTTTGCACCTTCCACCGGCTCTCTGCAATCGACAGTTCATGGCGTACTCTTTCCCGTCATGGCCGTTGGCAACATTATACCCGCTGCAATGCGAAAGTCAAGGCGGCTGCCAGCGATGGCCGCAGGCACGAATTTCGACCTTCACGTTCCATCTTTGGCAGATCTGTGATAGCATGAGGGCTGCAGGACTAGTTGTCGGAGGGACGGGATCACATTGGCCGAGTTGAAAGTGGCCCACTGTGCGATGTGCGGCAAAGTGTTTCAGGTCAACCTGCGGAACCTGTGCAATGAATGTGCCGAAATTCACGACCGCCGGTTCGAAGCGGTCGACCGGTATCTGATGAAGAACCGCCATGCGACGACCGAGCAGACGGCGGAAGCAACCGGCGTTCCGATCAAGCAGGTACGGGAATGGATTCGGCAGAAGAAGATCAGCCTGGCCGCCCACCCGAATCTGACGGACGTCTGCGATCTGTGCGGCGGACCTTCCCGGACAGGTCACCTGTGCGCAAAATGCTCCTATCGGCTCAAAAGTGACATCGACAAAATGCTGGCGGAAGAGCAGGCGGAACGCGCGCGCAAGCGCGAACACAGCTATAAGTTGAAGGGGCTGGCCGATGACTGACGGATAGTACAGAAGTGCCGGTTATGTATATTTCCTCCCAGGGCAGCCATACTAAGACCGCCCAAGGAGGTGAACAACATGCCTTCCAACAAACGGAGCAGCAACACGCTCGTCGTGCCGCAGGCAAGCGCCGCGCTTGAGCAGCTGAAATATGAAGTTGCCCAAGAACTCGGCATCCAGATCCCGCAGGACGGGTATTACGGCTACATGGCGACGCGCGATACCGGGGCAATCGGCGGTTATATCACCCGCCGGCTGGTGCAAATCGCGGAAGAACAACTTGCCGGCCGATTCGCAAGATAATCCGGAAACGAAAGATGGAACGGGGTTCCCCGCGGACAGGCGATCCGTCAGCGGAAACCCCGTTCTTTGTTTATGCGAAAGCTGCCCCTTCCTGCCTTGCAGTCTAAGCCAATTGATTCGAGGATTCCGACGGCTTCGGCTGATAGCGGAACATCCAGTTCGCCGTGTTGTAATTCGACTCGTACTGGACGCTCGCCGTCCATTCCCGATTCCGCCGCACGGCAAAATCGAACAGGATCTCGCCGTGGGTCCAGTTCCGTTTCATCCGGAGCGATTCGACGGCCATCCTCCGGAATTCGTTCACCTGCTGAACGGTCAAACCCCGCTCTTTCTCGAGGAAACGGCCGTTGATGCACTCGATCGGATGATGGCGGACGCCGTATTTTCCGATCATGTTGTTGCGGATCTGGATCGTTACCGTTCCCGCCACCGCATCGGTCAGCTCCGTCTCCAACTGGCGGAACACATGGTCGATCTGCCTGGCGAGGGGCATATCCTCCAATCTCATCATTGTCCTCCTTTCTTCCTTGTAATGATAACCCTTCCATAGGGATTACAGCCTAGATTATACAACAATTTACACTATGCGACAATATTGAAAATGATTGCCCATACCAATAGTCCCTGCCATGAAATTAATCGACAATGATAGACCTGGTTCGGCTTCGGTGTTATAATATGGCATAATTCCACAAGTAAGGGAGCAATGCAATATGAGCTGGTTAATGAAGCAATCCATACGGACGAAATGCCTAATCGCCTGCTATGCGGTTGCAGCAGCATTCTCTCTTGCCATGCTGGTTGCAGCGCTGGTCGGCGGCCAGGGAATTTTGCTGCCCCTTTTGCTGATCGTTGTACTGTGCGCCGCTGTCTATCCTCTTGCAACCCTATTTGAGAGAACGCTTACAAATTCGATGGACGAGATGCGCACGGCCGCATACCAGATCGCGAAAGGCGATTTTACCGTCCGGCTTGCGGGCGACGATGACACGGGTACTTCCAGCATCGCCCAGGCCTTCAACAGCATGGTCGAACGGCTGCGCGACATTTTGCGCGAGACGTCGTCGATCACGAGGCTTGTTTCCGATGCAAGCCGCACGATTTATGAACGCAACCAGCAACTGAAAACCGTCATGGAGCAGGTGACCATTTCGGCGGGCGAACTGGCCACCGGCGCGAACCAGATTTCGGAGGACGTCTCGCAGATGAGCGAGTCGATCAGCGAGATTGAAAGCAAGGTGGCCAACTACGCGGATTCGACCCGGCAAATGAATGAACGGTCCGCCCATACGCTGGAACTGGTCCGTCAGGGCCGCCAGGCCGTGGAGAATCAGACCGAGGGCATGCGCCGCAATGTGGAAGCGACCGAAGCCGTTTCCCGCACGATCGAAGAACTGGCGAAACATGCGGACGGCATTTCGAAGATTACCCGCTCCATCTCGGAAATCGCGGATCAGACGAACCTGCTCTCCCTGAACGCTTCGATCGAGGCGGCGCGCGCCGGCGAGCACGGCCGCGGGTTCGCCGTCGTCGCGCAAGAAGTGCGCAAGCTCGCCGAAGAAGCCGGCGCGTCGACGAAGGAAGTGTTCACCCTCGTCCGCGGCATTGAACAGGGAATCAAGAACGCGATCGCCAACATGAAGGTGAACGAGAGCATCGTCCGCGACCAGAACGAATTGATCCGCCAGTCCAACGAAATCTTCAACGAGATTGTGAAGAGCGTGGAGTTCATCTCCGAACAGATGGAAGCCTTTACCCGTGAAAGCGGCGCCATGCTGGAGAGCGCGCGCAAGATCGCGGCTTCGATCCAGAATATCTCCGCCATCACCCAGCAGTCGGCTGCCGGCACCGAGCAGGTGTCCGCGTCCATGAACGAACAGATGGCCGCGGTGCAATCGGTTGTCGACGAAGCCGAGCAAATGCAGCAGACGGTGCTGAAACTGCAGCGCACGATCCAGATTTTCAAAATTTGATATGCTGTCCGATCCCTCCGCAGCCGCCTTGCATGAATCCGGCGCTTTTGCTGCAAGCTAATGGCAGCACGCCGCGGAGGGATCGCTTTTGAACGCTATTCATCTTCCGAAATTATTGTCCGTCATGCTTGCGGCATCGGTCGTGGTGAATGGTCTGCAGCAGCCCGTGCATTCGCCGGCACCCGGGCACGGAAACGGACCCGGCGCAGCGGAGCGGACGGCGGCATTGCCGTCCGGGGAAGCCGTTCGTCATGAATCGGACGCCGTCATCGGACATGCGTTTTCGGAAAAGCCCGGGCGGAAAGTCCGGAAAAAACGTCGCATGAAGAAAGCGCGCTATTCCTGGACCGCGCTCGAACAGCGGCATCCGGGCGCGTTCGTCACCCATGGACCGGTTCATGCCAAAGCCGCCGCGCTGACGTTCGATGATGCGCCCGATCCCCGATTCACGCCGCAAATTCTCGATATTCTCGCCCGGCACCGCGTCCGGGCGACATTCTTTATCGTCGGCAGCCGCGCCCGTGCGCATCCGGAGCTTGTCCGGCGGATCGTGCGGGAAGGCCACCTCATCGGCAACCACTCCGATACGCACGCGCTGCTGACGAACAAGACGGCGGCCGGGTTCGAACGGGAGATCCGGCGCACCGACCAGACGCTGCTTGCGATCACCGGCAGGAAGCCGCGCTTCATCCGGCCGCCGTACGGCGAAATCTCGCCGAAGCAGACGGACTGGACGGCGCGGCGCGGATATATCGTGGTGAACTGGAATGTGGACGCCGTCGACTGGCGCAATACCCCCAGCCGGACGATCCTCGCGAACGTCCGGAAGCAGCTTCGTCCCGGCGCCATCATTCTGCTGCATGCCGGCGGCGGCCGCGGTCAGGATCTGTCGGGCACGATCAACGCGCTGCCGCGGCTGATCGCCATGCTGAAAAAGCAAGGCTACCGGCTGAACACGCTCGACGAGTTGCTCGGCCAGCGCGGCTACAGAACGTAAACCGTAATATACTGGACGCCGAACTTCATCGCCTTCGCGCGGCTGTCCGGCACGAAGATGTCGACTCGGTTCCCCTTGATCGCGCCGCCGGTATCCCTGGCGATCGCATACATGCCGCCCTGCGGCAATCCGTCATAGTCATAGCCGGTAATGTACAGCTTCGATCCGAGCGGAATGACATCGGGATCGACGGCGACCGTGCCGAGGCTCAGCGGATTGCCAAAGTAATCCACCGCTCCCCACTTGCCGTTCTCCTCGGCCGATGCCGTATAGGCCGTCGCTTTCACCTGGATCGCTTTCCGGTATGTCTTCGGCGTCTCTCCGGCTTTGCCTGCGGCGAAGGCGGAGACCGCCTCGGATGCGGAACCGGCCGCGGCGGACTTGGCAGCCGCGGTCGTTCCGGATGCGGCCATCGCTTTCGCGCCGGAGACCGTACTCTTGTTCCCGGCATCCGGTATGATCAATTTCAATCCCTTGTAGATGTTCAGCGGGTCGATGTTCGCGTTTGCCGCCATGAGCTTGTCCAGCGGCACGCCGAACTTTCTCGAAAGTTTCCAGAACGTGTCGTCGTCGCCCGCCGTGTAGACGGTCGCGGCGTCCGCGGCGCCTGACGCGCCGGCCAGCAGCACACCGGCAGCGAGCAGCGCGGCCGAACCGCGGCGAATTTCCCGAAATTTCCTCTGCATCGCAATTCCTCCTCGAACACGAGGTTAGCACGGCGGCAAATCGCAATGTAAGCGGAAAGTCCTTCCACATTCGCGCCAACCCGCATCGGGAAGCGATTATGAGAATTCTTTCAGGATCCGTCTATACGTGAAAAGCCGGGCACGCCCGGCTTTTTCGCTTACTCCAATCCGATCCAGTCCTTGCCCGCGCGCTCCCGCCAGACGCGCCGGATCGCTTCGACCTGCTCGGCGGGCAGCGGTCCCTTCTCGAGCAACTTCGCGTTCTGCGCCCAACGGTCCGGGTTCGACGTGCCGACGATCGCAGTATGCACGCCCGGAATCGACAGCGCGAACCGGAGCGCGATCCCGACCGATTCGTCGAAATCTCCTTTCAGAAAATCATAGTCCAGCACCTGAAGCCGCTCCCAATAAGGCACCGCATACGGGTCCTCCGGCCGCTGGCCCGTCCGCCAGGCGACATTCGCAACCGGCCGCTTCACGATCACGCCCATCCCCCGCTTCTGCGCTTCGGGAAGCGTCAGGTCGATGGCTTCCTGGTCCGCGATGTTCACCGATGTCATGAGCGAATCGAACACGCCGGTCTGCACGGCGTAAAGCGCCGCGTCGGAGTCGCCGCTGTATCCGATGTAGCGGGTTTTTCCCTTTTCCTTGGCCCGCCGGAGCACTTCGATGACGTCGCCTTGCTTCAGCACTTCGAGACTGCAGCTGTGCAGATGAATCAGATCGACATAGTCGGTCTTGAGCCGCTTCAGGCTGCGGTCAATGCTTGCCTCAAGCACCTCCGGCTGCCAATGCTCGCCCGGCAGGCCGGCGGTATGGCCGCATTTCGTGAACAGGTAGTAGTCGCTCCGGCGGTGCGAGACGGCCTGTCCGATCAATTCCTCGCTCGTCTTGTAGCATTCGGCCGTATCGATGACGTTGAGACCCGCATCCAGCGCGCTTCCGAGCAGTCGTTCAACCTCGGACACCGAAGCGCCCCTGAATCCGATCTCCGCACCTCCGAACCCCAGTACGCTGACCGTCATATCGGTATTGCCGTAGCGGCGCATTTCCATGCGTCAGTCCCTCCTTGCCGCAGCATGAGTTTACCCCGCCCATTATACCGCATTTCGTCGCGGGGCATATAGGACGGCTTTGACCAAAAACAGGACACGCTTGAGCAAAATTCGGGAAGAAAAAAACAGCATGGCGCATCTTAGGACTATTTTCCTGCAAAAGAAGGAATCTCCGCGCCGGTGTCGAATGTTAACATTCTGTCTGAGCCATTGTCGGAGGTGAATCATGAGACTGCTGTCCGGATGGTTTCGCAGACGATACACCCTGCTCATCATCCCCGAAGATTCCGACGCCAGCAGCAGAGTGCGTCTGACGATTGTGCCATTCCTGCTTGCCGCGGCTGCCTTCGGCTTGCTGGTTGCAAGCGCGGTCATCTTGCTGGCACTGCGTACGGCAGATGCGCTCCGTATTCAGGCGCTGCATAAAGAACTGGCGGAATCCGCCGACGCCTATGAAGCATCGCTCGCGGACCGCGAACAGTCGATCGCCCTGCTCAAGTCCGAAGTGCTTCGGCTGACCGAGGAAGCCGGCGCCGTAAGGCAGAAGCTCGAAGAACTCGACAAGCTGGAAGCGGAGATTGAGGCCATCGTGGAGATCGCGCTGCCGGGCGAGACGAACGGCCTTGCTTCCACATCCGCCGGCAGGAAAACGGCCGTCACGCCGCTCTCTTATGACGTCGGTGTGGGCGGCGAGAACCATCCCGTCGACGAGGACGGCCTGGCGGAAACCGAAGGTTACGGAAGCGTCAGCCTGATGACTTCATTGAAAGATGAAGCAGAGCTGCTCCGCGCCCGCCTGGCCGCGAAGAAAGAAGAAGCGGACCGCGTGCTGGACAAGCTGCGGATGCTGCCGATTGCATGGCCGACGGACAGTACCCGCATCACTTCCGAATTCGGGCTTCGGTCCGATCCGTTCACGCGGCGGCTTGCACAGCACAGCGGCATCGATCTTGGCGGAAATTCCGGCGAACCGGTCTACGCCGCCGGCGGAGGCACCGTAATTGAATCGGACTATAACCGATCGCGCGGCCATTATATCATCATCGAGCATGAATCGGGTTATAAGAGCGTTTATATGCATTTGCGCAAACGGCTGGCCGGCGCCGGCCAGAAGGTCGAACAGGGCGAGAAAATCGGCCTGCTCGGCTCGTCCGGACGGAGCACCGGCCCGCATCTGCATTTCGAGATCTGGAAAGACGGCCAGGCCGTCGATCCGCTGCCTTACCTGCAGCTGTTCAAGGAGGAGAATTCGTAATGTTCAAATCAGGCAAGTCGAGGTCCGATTCCGCCGCGACGGACACCTATATCGGACCGGGCAGCGCGTTCGAAGGCCGGCTTGAGTCGGACGGCAGCATTCGCATCGAGGGTCGCGTGACCGGCAGCGTGCACAGCAAAGGCGATGTCTCGATCGGCGAGACAGGCGTCGTCGAAGCGGACATCACGGCGCGCAACATCGTCATCGCCGGAACCGTGACGGGAAACGTGCAGGCAACCGAGAAACTGACGATCAAGCCGAAGGGCACGCTGACCGGCGATATTCTCACTGCCCTGCTTGAGATCAACGAGGGCGCCCGCTACGAAGGCAACAGCCGGATGATGCCCGCTGCCGGCGCGGCATCCGAGCAAGGCCGGGACGGGGAGAAAAAAGCCGCCCAGAAGCCGGACGGAGAGAAGCGGCAGGATCAGTCCCGCGCGCAGGAGCAGCAGCGCCAGGAGAAGCGCACCGGCTGATGAAGTCCATCCCGGCCGCATAACGCCATGATTTCCGGTCGATACTAATCGGGTCTCTGCTTTCCCGGAGACAGCTCGATTGCATCGCAACCGGAGGCGATGGCCATGCGGCAATCGGAGGACAGGCGCACGCCTGATCCGGAACACAAGCTGCTCAGCATGTTCCCTGAAGCCGAAGTGTTCGACATTCTGGACGCGTTCGGCGATCCGGACGGCGAGTTCGCGGAGGAACCGGGGGAAGCCCGGCGGATTACGTTATCCCGCGGCAAATCGGAGCCGGAGGCGGATGCCGTCACGAACGACGGTCCGTTCCCCGACGTTCCCGACGCCGACGCCGTCTCGGCCGGCAGCCCGGTCGATCCGGTCTCCCCGCCCGACGAGTTTCACGGCACCGATCTGCTGAACGGCGCCGTCCGGACAGCGGACGAAACAACTCAGGACCGGTAGCGCCCGCAGGCGCATCCGGTCCTGAGTTGTTCATGGCGGGACCAAGCCGCCGCCGCGGCTTCCCGCACGGCCCGCTCGTCACACGCTCTTCTTCGTGTAGCGGTTCGCATACGACGATGCCGCGTAGGATTCGGGCTTCACCCGCGCCGCATAGACGCCCATCGCTTCGACGCGGTCAATCATTTCCTTCACATAGCGCGAAGTCTTGTTGAGCGTCGGGTGCGTCCCGGCGTCGATGTCGATGAAATGCTCAAGCGCGGCTCCCTTGTAGATGTAGGGGAGCACGATTTCCTCCATTTTCCGCAGCGCATCCCCCATGAAATAACTTGCCACTTCCTGCGACAGCATCGTCTCGTAAGAGAGCTTCTCCTTCAGCGAACGCAGTTCGCGCGGCACGATCGTCTGGCGATAGCATGCCCACGCCCCGCGACCGACCCGGCGAATGATGATGCCGGTTACGAACTTCGTGCTTCCGCGGTAAACCTGGCTGTCCGTGCCGACGATGAAATGATACACCGCCTTCGGATCTTTCGCCATGAAGGACAGAATGCGCGCCTGCACGTCGTCGAGGGACAAGCCGCACTCGGAAACGTTCTGGAACACAAGCTCATCTTGCAGCGGCTTGCGCGGTACTCGTGTCATCGGACTACCACCGCCTTGTGAGTCTCGGGAACGCTGGTGCGGAGAAGCTGCGAATATTATTGGATATGGCGGGATTCGTACGTCCCGTCTTCTTCAGTATAACCGATTTTGGCGCATGCTGCCTTCCATGATCCGCCGTTTGAACGGCGCCGCAGCATCAGGATCGGCCCGGCAGCCTGCGTTCGGCGAAGGCCGGACGGGGATGCCGGATCAGTCGCTTGAGGGAACGGAGAAGCCGCCTGCGCCTGCTGGAACGTGACGATGTGTACGGCCGGTCCTGCGGCTTCGCGGCGTAGGTTACGTTCGCATTCAAGCCCCTGCACCTCCTTCGATCCTGCGCTTTGTCTTTTATTATCCGTCAGAATCGCCGGTGGAACAAGACTTATTGCAAACGGAGATCTGCGATTAAAGGCCGTTTTCCCTTCATTCCGGCGTCCTGTGCGGACCGATGCTGCCAAATTTCTGCAACATTTCCGTTTTTGCTTGCGTCCGTATAGACAAACAACACTTGCCGCAACGGGGAGTCATTTCGTATTCGGGAAGGATGGGTGAACGGCAAATGAACAGAAGACGCAACGTTCTTCCGGCGATAGTGGCAGCGCTTGCACTGACCTTGACCGCGGTGCCGCATGCCATCGGCCAACCGGCCGATCCGCCGGATCGGCCCGCGCTCCGCGTCATGGCGGGCGGCGTGCCGCTCAAACTCGACCCCGCGCCGGTCTTCTCGGACGGCATTCTCCTGGCACCGGTCGGGCCGGTCGCGGAACTGCTGGGCGCGGACGTCGACGTCCGGATGGAGCTGAACGGAAAGCGCAGCATCATGCTCGTCAAAGGCGACCGGACGGCGGAACTGACGATCGGATCGAAGATCATGATCGTGAACGGCGTCGAAACGGAACTGCCCGCGGCGCCGGCATGGCGAAGCGGCACCGCGATGGCGCCGCTGCGCGCCGTCGCCGAAGCGTTCGGCGAATCCGTCGTCTGGGAAGCCGGCTCGAATACCGCGCACATCGGGCGCACACCCGAGCTGCCGGTCGTCGGTTCGCTGGAGAAGCTGCGCGAACTGCTGGCGGAGGCCGGGACGTCGATTATCCGGTTTCCCACGGCGATGGCCGTGCTCGGGGATGCAAGAATCGCGGCCGTAGTCGATCAAAAAGGCTCCGCCGATGCCTCAAGCGGCGCATCCCCGTCCGCGGGTGCCGGCTATGCGGGTGCCGACTATTCGAAGACGAATGTGCAGGTTGAAGGCGTCGATGAGGCGGATTGGGCGAAAACGGACGGCCGGTTCATCTATCAGCTCAGCGGGGGCCGCGTCCTGATCGCCGATATCCGGAATCCCGAATCGCCGCGGCTGGCCGCCGTACTGGACTACGCCGACGACAAGCACCGGTTCCGTCCGCAGGAGCTGTATGTCTCCGGCGGCAGGCTGGTCGTCATCGGAACGGCGTACCGGCAGAACGAGGCGCAGTCGGACCCGGCCTACGAAACGCAGCGGGATCTCGACGCGAAATCCAAGGAGATCATGATCTGGCCGCCGATTCAGGATCTGTCGTTCACCGCGGCCAGGGTCTATGAGCTGGATGGCAGCGGCGCGCCCGTCCTGGTGCGTGAACTGGAAATCGAGGGCCGCTATGTCACCTCCCGCATGGTCGGCAGCGCATTATATCTGGTGGCGAACAAGTACAACCCTGTCTATCCGCTTCTTGATCCCGAGACGGAACTGCGGCCGCAGGACTTCGAACCGGTATGGCGGGACACCGCCGGTTCGGATGAACCGAAGAGCATTCCGCTGAACCGGATTCACTATTTCCCGGACTCGCCGGAGAGCGGCACGCTGCTCATCGGCGCGGTCGATCTGGACGTTTCCGGCGCGCCCATGCAGGTATCGGCCTATCTCGGTTCTGCCGGCACGGTCTACGCATCGGCGGAGAATCTGTACATTGCGGTTGCGAAGCACGACTGGCCGACGGATAGCTCCGGCGCCCCGAACCGGTCCGTTCAGCCGAAACTGCAGACGGATCTGTACAAATTCCGGCTGGACGGCGGCTCCGCAATCTATGCCGGCCAGGGCAGCGTGCCCGGTCATGTGCTGAACCAGTTCTCCATGGACGAATACGGCGGCCATTTCCGGATCGCGACGACTTCGGGCCATATGTGGGCGGAAGGCGATAATATTTCGAAGAACAATCTGTATGTGCTCGACGAATGGCTGAGGACGGTCGGCCGCCTCGAGGATCTCGCGCCGGGCGAACGCATCTATTCCGTGCGCTTCATGGGCAGCCGCGCATACATGGTCACGTTCCGCAACGTCGACCCGCTGTTCGCGATCGATCTGTCCGATCCGAAGCAGCCGGCCGTGCTCGGCCAGTTGAAAATCCCGGGCTACAGCGACTATCTCCACCCCTATGACGAAAACCATCTGATCGGGTTCGGCAAGGAGACGATCGAGATTGCGCCGCGCGACGGCCGCGGCGAACCGATCGCCTACTATCTCGGGATGAAGCTGTCGCTGTTCGATGTGACCGACGTGTCGAAGCCGATCGAGAAGTTCAAGGAAGTGATCGGCGACCGCGGCACCCACTCGGAGTTGCTGCAAGACCACAAAGCGCTGCTGTTCGACCGCGAAAGAGGGCTGATGGCGTTCCCGGTCGATCTGGCGGAGGTGAAAGAGGGGGCGCAGCGGGACGGCTACGACATCCCGCTGCACGGCGAATTCACCTGGCAGGGCGCCTATGTCTATCAGATCGATCCGGAGAACGGGTTCAGGCTCAAGGGACGGATCACGCATCTGTCCGAACAAGATCTGCTGAAATCCGGGCAATACGGATACGACTATACGAAAGCGGTGCGGCGGATTCTGTACGCCGGCGATACGCTGTACACCCTGTCCGATGCGATGCTGAAAGCAAGCGCGACGGATACGCTGGCGGAACGCGGAACGCTCCGCTATCCCGAGCCGAAACCGCCCGAAGCCATCGCCTACCCGGCTGATCCGATCCGCATCATGCGCTGAAATCCCCGCAACATGACAACAGGGCTGCAATCCGGATGCGCGGCCATCGCGGCATTCGGAACGCAGCCCTGTTCGTCAGTTCGTAATCAGCAGCACAATGTCCTCGAACGAATCGCGGCCCTCGGCCGCCAGCTCGAGCAGGAAATCGACGCGGTAGCTGGAGACGAATTCATAGTTCTTCGTGTAGCATTGGACCAGTTCGACGGCCGTCTCCGGCGTCAGCTCCCCGCGATGCGCGGCGATGCCGGTGAGATGCAGCTTGATCATCGCGAAATCGACGGCAAGCGTCCGGTACAGCGTGCCGATGCGCTGACCGCTCCTCAGACCCGGCAGAAACGTGCCGTACACCTGATTGACCGCATAATTCTCGAAGAAATGGCCGTAGCGCGCGATGAACGGCGCCACATGCGCGGCGAACGTCTCCTCGTAATGACGGACGACCTGATCCGCGGCTTCGCCGCGCTGCGTCATGCCGCGCACATACTCGGCGACGCACCGTTCGTAGCGGCGGTTCCAGATCGTCCCTTCCAGCCGGCGCATCAGATAGCCGTTCAACATCCGGATCTGGAACGCCGTGTCGCGCGGGAAGGCGGCGTACTCGCGCAGATCCGGGTTGTCGGCGAGCCCGCCCGCCGCCTCGGCTTCGAAATCGGCAAGGAACGCCGGAATCGCCTCCGGATCGCCGACCGCGGCGAGGCGATCCAGCTCCTCGCACATGAGGCCGAGCAGGATGAGCCGATGCGGGAAGGCGTAGCGCCGCATTTTCAGCATGCGGATGATCGCGCCGCGGATCACCGCCGCATGCGGCATATGCCGCGCCGTGGACGGCGGACGGTTCACGCTCAGGTTCGGCGTGTGCACGTCGTCCGAGGTGACGAATTCGCAGGCGTCTTCATGGAGCAGCGCAAGCCGGGCCGCTTCCGGGCAGGAGAGCGCCGCCGAAATTTCGAGCGTGCCGCCTTCGGCGTTCACCTTGCGCGGATAAGTGGCGCAGGTCGCGCTGAGCATCGCTTCGCCGTGCTTCGCCTGGATCGTGCACAGTCCGTCGTCCCCGAGCATGGCGCAATGGCCGGTTGCGGGATTCAGCTCGAACGACGCGTAATCGCGGTCGGTGCCTTCCGTCTTCAAATTGAGCTTCGACAGAATGCGCCGGCGCTCATGCTCGTCCTCGATGGCGCGATACCGGTCATACGCCCGCCGGTCGACACTGATGCCCCACCACGCGCAGCATGTGTCTTCGCAGGCCGGCCCGATGCACCGGAACCGCTCCATGTAGCGCGGCATTTCATACCGTGTCTTCATGACCTCTCCTCTTGCGATGCGAAGTAATCCTCCAGCCCCTGCGCAATCGCCCGCGCCGCCGCGAGCTGGTAGCTTTCCGTCCGCGCCAGCCCTTCGTCCCGCTCATTCGTCAGAAAACCGAGCTCGAGAAGCACGGCCGGCAGGCTGTTCTCGCGCACGACATGGAAATTGCCGAACGAGATGCCGTTGCTGTCGAGACCGAGCCCGCCTTCGGCCAGCCGATGCTCGATCGCGGCGGCCAGCGGCTTGTCCTTCCCGGCGCTGTAGTAGAATGTCAGAATGCCCGAAGCCTTCGTCTCGGCCGAGTTGTAGTGGATGCTGACGAACGCATCGCCGCCGGACCGTGCGGCGATCTCGACCCGCTCCTGCAGGGACGGCTTCTCTTCGTCCGCCGCCCGCGTCATGACGACAACGGCGCCGCGAAGCTCCAGCTCCCGCTTCAGCAGAAGCGCGGTGGACAGGTTCAGCGTCTTCTCGTATGTACCGTAGGTGGTGCCGATCGTGCCGGAATCGTTCCCCCCGTGTCCGGGATCGACGACGATGACCCGTCCCCGCAGCGCATCGCCGGCCGAATCGCCGTCCGTCCGAAATCCGATGTAGGCGGCCGCGATCCAGCCGGCCAGTCCGCTCTCCGTCTCGATGCGGTACCACTCGCCTTCGCTCGCGATCACCGACACCCGGTCGCCCCGGTTCAGATGGCCTTCGATCTCGTAGTCGGTCCCCGGCCCCGTCCGGACCCGCACGGCATCGCCCAGCACATGGCCGGTGCGCACGGCGTTATCCGCCGTCTCGGTCTCCACCGGCTTCCGGGACGCTGTGCCGCGGATGCCCCGGCCGATCGCCTTCGGATTGGACGGGGGCGGCGCGGCGTCCGTCAACCCGTCCTCATCCGGCCCGGTGACGGTGCCGTCATCCGCCGGCTGCAGATAGTCCGAATGCGCCCATCCGGTCAGTTCGCCCGCCCGGACCCGGAACCATTCGCCCGATTCTTCAAGCTTCTCCACCACCGCGCCCTGCTTGAGCTTTCCGATCACCGGCGCGGTGAGCGACGGCTCGCCGCGCACGTTGAGAATATCCGCCGTCACCGTGTAACGGGATACCGCCGCGGACGCGGAGTTTGCCGATGCCGGAGATTCCGCGCCAGGCGCCGCATCCGCCGGCAGCCCGAGAACGGCTATAAGGCAGCAGGCCGCCGCAACAAGAAACACTCTGATCATGGACACCCCGCCATCAGTCGACAAAATGATAGCTCTATTATAGCAGTCCGCCTCCAAATTCCGCCATCATTCCGATAGAAATAGAATAAAAGTCGGCGGCCGCGGCCGGAGCGGGCGGTTTCCCGGCTGCCCCGGTTCCGCCCGCTTCGGACTACAACCGCCGATTGTAGAGATAGGTGCCGACCAGCGCGGCCGCTCCGATCAGCGCCAGCGCGCCGCCGATGGCGTATGCGTGGCCCGCGCCGAACAGCTGGATGGCGTAGCCGCCGGCGGCGTTGCCGACAAGGCCGCCCAGACCGGCGAAGGTGACCGCGAACGCCGACTGTCCGGTCGCCCGCAGCTCGGCGGGCACAATCGTCATCATATAATGAATGGTCGCCAGGAAGAACAGCGGGAACGTCGCGCCGTGCAGCACCTGGGCGGCGATCAGGACGGCCGCGCTGTCCGTCGCGCTGTAGATGAACCAGCGGATTGAATAGATGACCGCCGCGATGGTCATGATGCCGATGGCGTTCCATCTGCGGAACAGCCGGCCCGCGAACATCATGGCCGGTATGGTGCTCATCGTGCCGAAGAACCACGCGATGCCGATGATCGATTCCGGCGCCTCAAGCTCCTTCAGGTAAAGCGACAGCATCGAATCGTTCATCCTGTGCGGAATGCCGACGATGAGCACGATGAGCAGCAGCCACAGCAGACGCCGCTGCATGAACAGCTTGCCGAGCGCCTTCAGATTGACCGGCGCCGGCGTCACCTTCGATTCGCGCAGTTGCAGCGCCGCCATGACGGCGATGACGCCGCACGACAGAAAAATGATCCACAGCTTGTCGATGCCGACCGCTTTGACGAGATATCCGACCGAAAGCGCCGACACGCCGACGCCGATTTCGCCCCAGACGCGCATGCGCCCGAACTCCCGGCGATGTTCCTGCGCGTAGGAGAGGCTGAGCGCTTCGGCGAGCGGCCCGATCGGGCTGCTGAAGAACATGTAGCACGCGTACATCACGATGATGAGCAGCAGATGCTCCATGGCGAACAGACCGGTGCTGGCGATCAGACAACTGATGAGCAGCAGGAACAGGATGCGTTTGACCGTTTTCTTTTTGTCGCTGATATATGCCCAGAAAGGCTGCGAGACGATCGAGACCAGGGCGCCGACGGCCATGATCGTGCCGATCTGGCCCGCTTCGAACCCCTTGTGCAAAAGATAAGGCGTCAGATAGAAGCTGACGACGCCGAACATGCCGAATACGATAAACATGAACAACGAGATGCGAAACATGTCCAAAAGGCCTCCCGAAAGCTGACGAACCTTGACGCACACAAGCTCTATCGTATCACAGCCGGATTGATAGAAATAGTCAGCCATTTGATATTTCGGCCGAAAAACGCAAAGAAAAAAACGGGAGAATCGTCTCCCGTCTGCAGCGCATCGGCCGCTTCACCCGGCGGTCGGGTCAACGCGACTTGTACCACTCC
Organism: Thermobacillus sp.; assembly: GCF_003390775.1. NCBI lineage: Bacteria > Bacillati > Bacillota > Bacilli > Caryophanales > Paenibacillaceae > Thermobacillus > Thermobacillus sp. The sequence goes on from NZ_QEWA01000034.1 coordinate 39,495, forward strand.
GCAAGCACCTGACCCGCCCGCTTGCCGTAGATGTCGAACCCGACATTGCGCTTCGCTTCGTGGGTCGGATACAGGCGCACGCTCCAGTCCCACCAGAAAAATCCGGAGAACCACGGCTGATCGCTGAACACCTTGAGCGCCGAGCTGTAGAAATTCGCCTGCTCGTCCTCGTCGAACGGCAAATCCCGGTGCATGAAATCCCAGGGCATCGCCGAGCAGCCGCGCGCGCTCCGGCAGCCGATCTCGACGAACACGACGGGCTTGCCGAACTTCCGGTGCAGCCGCTCCATCTTGTCGCGCACCGGCAGCCACTTCCCGATCATGTCCGCTTCCGTTGCGCCCGGACCGCCGACCGGGTAGTAGGCGCTCGTGCCGATCAGGTCGACCTGGTCAAACCACTCGACGCCTTCTTCCTTGCCGTGATTCGCGTTATAGATGAGGGGTCCGCTGTACACTTCGCGCACGCGGGCGATCGTCTTCATCCATCGCTCCGTCTGCGGCTCGGTGCCGATCATCTCGCAGCCGACGCAGAACATGTCGCAGCCGAGCTCTTCCGCGAGTTCCGCATAGTGAACCAGAAAATTCGTGTAGGATTCGAACCATCGGTCCCAATACACGGCCGCTTCCGGCGTGTGCGGAAACCCGATATGCGCGCGCCAGATGCGGTCCTTCGAGTTGACGACCGGTTTCAGCAGCACCTTCAGGCCGAGCTTCTTCGCCTCGCCCACGGCGTGCGCGATGTCGCGGTCGGTCACCGTGTAGCCGTAGTCGAACGTGATCTGCGTCGCATGCACATTCTCCTGCCAGGTCCAGAACGACAGCGCCACCCAGTCGCAGCCGTGTTCCTTCAGCTTCCGCAGCGAATCGGCCGCCTCTTCCGTCCGGTAATCGCCGCGCTTTCCTCCCCATCCCCAGGTCATGCCTTTCATGAACAACCGTTCCATCCGCCCGCTCCCCGCTAATGTCGTAATGTAACAAAGCTAATATATCACGGGCGCGGGCGTTCGGGAACATCATTTGCGTGCGCACGATGCGCAGCAGACCGCCATCCGCTTCACACCATCAGTTCGCAGATGTCGTTCGCGAAGGCGACCGGATCTTCAACCGGCAAGCCCTCAATCAGAAGCGCCTGGTTGTACAGCAGATTCGTGTAGCGCCGCAGCGTGTCTCCGCCGGCGGCATGGGCGCGCTTCAGCGACTCGTACACGTTGTGGCCTGTGTTGATCTCGAGCACCTTGTCCGCCCGCACGTCCTTGCCGTGCGGCGTCTGGCGCAGCACCTTCTCCATCTCGATCGACAGCTCGCCTTCCGCGGTCAGGCAGACCGGATGGGACTTCAGCCGCTTCGACGCCCGGACGTCCTTCACCTTGTCGCCAAGCACTTCCTTCATCGCCTTGAACAGCTCCTGCTGCTCCTTCGCTTCCGCGTCGGACGGCTTGTCCTGTTCATCCGGCTCGATGCCGAGATCGCCGCCGGAGATGGAGCGGAACTCCTTGTCCTTGTATTTCTGAAGCACCTTGACCGCGAACTCGTCGATGTCTTCCGTCAGGTACAGCAGCTCGTATCCTTTGCCCAGCACGAGCTCCGCCTGCGGCAGCTTGTCGATCCGCTCGACCGATTCGCCCGTCGCATAGTAGATGTATTTCTGATCCTCGGGCATGCGCGACACATATTCATCCAGCGTGACGAGCTTCTTCTCCTTCGACGAGCGGAACATCAGCAGATCCTGCAGGTCTTCCCGGTTCGCGCCGAATTCGTTGTAGACGCCGAATTTGAGCTGGCGGCCGAACGCGGCGAAGAACTTCTCATATTTCTCCCGGTCGTCCTTCAGCAGAGACAGCAGATGGCTCTTGATCCGGTTCCGGATATTCTTCGCGATCTGCTTGAGCTGGCGGTCATGCTGGAGCATTTCCCTGGAAATGTTCAGCGACAGATCCTCGGACTCGACCATCCCCTTGACGAAGCTGAAATGGTCGGGCAGCAGATCCGGGCACTTGTTCATGATGAGCACGCCGCTCGAGTACAGCTCAAGGCCTTTCTCGTATTCCTTCGTGTAATAGTCGAAGGGCGCCTGCTCCGGAATGAACAGAATCGCGTTGTAGACGACGGCGCCGTCCGCGCTGATGTGCAGATACGTGAGCGGTTTGTCGAAGCCGTAATGTTTTTCAAAATAGAAGTTTTCGTAGTCCTCGGGCTTCAGCTCGCTCTTGTTCCGGCGCCAGATCGGCACCATGCTGTTGATCGTCTCTTCGGTCTTGTATTCCTCGTATTCGTTCTCCGTGCCTTCCTTCTTCCGCGTGCGGGTGACGTCCATCTTGATCGGATAGCGGATGAAGTCGGAATACTTTTTGATGATTTGCCGCAGCCGGTACTCTTCAAGGAACTCGTCGTAGTTGTCCTCGTCGGTGTTCGCCTTGATTTTCAGGATGATGTCGGTGCCGACCTTGTCTTTCTCCCAGGGCTCGACCGTGAAGCCGTCCGCGCCGGACGATTCCCACTTGAACGCCTTGTCGCTGCCGAGCGCCCGGCTGATGACGGTCACCGTCTCCGCGACCATGAACGCGGAGTAGAAGCCGACGCCGAACTGGCCGATGATATTGTGGCCGTCCTTCGCCTCGAACTGCTGCTTGAACGCGAGCGAGCCGCTCTTCGCGATGACGCCGAGATTGTTCACCAGCTCTTCCTCGGTCATGCCGATGCCCGTGTCGGAGATCGTCAGCGTCCGGTTCGCCTTGTCCGGCACGATTTTGATATAGTAGTCGTCCTTGTTGAACGTCAGGCTGTCATCCGTGAGCGCCTTGTAGTAGATCTTGTCGATCGCGTCGCTGGCGTTGGAGATCAGCTCCCGGAGGAAGATTTCCCGCTGGGTGTAGATAGCATTGATCATCAGTTCCAGCAATCGTTTCGATTCGGCCTGGAACTCCTGTTTCACCGCCATGCACCATTCCCCTTTCCGATCATGGTGTAAAAAATGAAACAGCCTCCCGCAAGACTTCGGCGCCAGAGCCGAAACCATGGCGTACCGTGCGGGAATGCCGTTTGATGCAAGGTGTTAGCACTCTAATCTCGAGAGTGCCAATTTCTATATATCATACTTGTTTTCGGAGTGTCAACGCGGGGTGACAAGAATGATATTGGCTAATTCTATATTGATGTTAGCTAATTTTCCGGGTATCATATAGAAAACATTGGCGATTCGGAGGGGTGTCGATATGCGGGTGCCTTCCACGGAACTGCAGAACAACTTCGGCCGCTATCTGAAATTTGCCGAGGCGGGCGAAGAAATCATCGTGACGAAGAACGGCCGGGACGCGGCCAGACTGGTGCGGATCGAGCCTTCCGATTCCATGGTTCGCGAGACAGCGTATCCTTACCGCTCGAAGAGTGAGTGGGTGACGTACGAGGAATATTTGGCGCTGGTCGAACAATCGGAGCAGCGGTATGAATTGATCGACGGCTTGCTGTACAATCTGGCCTCGCCGTCGTATGCGCATCAGAAGGTGGTGAGCGAGCTGCTGGTCCGATTCAACCACTGGTTCAAAGGCAAACCTTGCACGCCGCTCACCTCGCCTTTCGACGTCACGCTGAAGAAGGCGGAGGACAACATCTGCGTCGTGCAGCCGGACATTCTCGTGATCTGCGACCGGGAGAACATCGACGCGCAGGGCAAATATCACGGGGTGCCTGCGCTCGTCGTCGAAGTGCTGTCTCCGTCGACGTCCGGCAAAGACCTCACCAAGAAGACGGAACTGTACATGGTGTGCGGCGTGCGGGAGTATTGGGTCGTCGATCCCGGCAAACAGACCGTCACGGTTTTTGTTTTCGATCAAGGCGGGATTGCGGATTATTCGGTGTTCCGCAAAGATGACGAGGTGCGGTCGGCGGCTTTCGACGGATTGCGCGTGGCGCTGGCGGAGCTGTTCGGGGAGTAGCATGGCGGTCCGGCGAGCTGCCGGGGTTGCTCAGAAAGCGGGATGCCAGGCCTGCAACGGAACGAACAGCCGTTATTTGTGAATCCGCATGGGGTTTCGGCAAGCCAACGGAACGGAGCGGCCTTATTCCGTCCGACACGGCACAATATTCGTCCGGTTCGGCCAAATAAAGTCTCTGTATTCCGTTAAATTTTCGGAAAGCGCGATTTCCGCAGAATAACGACTTGTGGTTCCGTTAGAATATGAAGCGTGCTGATCCCGGCTTGCCATCCGCCGGTCATCTGCGCTACAGTCAAGCTGAAAGCTTGCGCCGTCCTCTCCGAACGGCGCGTCCGTCATTGCGTTGAAATGGAAAGGAGCATCCCGATGCATCTCGTCACGGCGGAGGAAATGCGCGCGCTCGATCGTTACGTCATCGAGCAGATCGGCCTGCCTGCGGCGGTGCTGATGGAGAATGCCGCCCGCGCGGTGGCGGAGGCGGCAATGGAACTCGGGGCGGAATGGTACGGAGAAGCGAATGGCGGAGGCGGGAAGCCTGCGGGCGGAAGCCGTCTGGCCGCGGGCGGCGGCAGTGCGCGGTCCGGCTGCGGCGGATACGGCGCAGCGTCCGGCAGGCCGCTGCGATGGCTCGTGCTCGCGGGCAAGGGCAACAACGGCGGCGACGGCATCGCCGCGGCGCGCCATCTGCTCGAGATGGGCGCGGAAGCGTCGATTCTGTACGCCGAGCCGCCCGAGCGGCTGACCGGCGACGCCGCCCTGCAGCGCGACGCAGCCGCGAGGCTGGGCATCCCGGCGTCCGTCTACGCGCCGGGCGCCGTCGATTGGCGCAGCTTCGACGGCGTGATCGACGCGCTGCTCGGGACGGGCTCGCGCGGTGCGCCGCGCGAGCCGTACGCCTCGCTGATCCGCGAGGCGAACGCGAGCGGGCTGCCGATTCTGGCGGCGGACATCCCGAGCGGGCTCGACGCCGACACCGGCGCCGTGCACGAGCCCTGCATCCGCGCCGCCCGCACGGTCGCGCTCGCGTTCATGAAGCGCGGGCTCGCGCTGTATCCGGGCGCGGAATACGCCGGCGCCGTCACGGCGGCGCCGATCGGCATTCCCGCCCGGCTGGCGGACGCGCATGGCGTCCGCGTGTTCCGCCTCGATGAGGCTGCCGTGTGCAGCCGGCTCGGCGTCGACCCCGCGCGGCCGAGGCGCGCGGACACGCACAAGGGCACCTACGGCCGCGTCCTCGTCGCGGCGGGATCGCCGCGCATGGCCGGGGCCGGCCTCTTGTGCGTGCGGGCCGCGCTGCGCGCGGGCTGCGGGCTCGCGGCGTGGGCGCTGCCCGCGAGCCTGGCGGCCGCGGTGACCGGCCGCGCGCCCGAGGCGATGCTGGCGCCGCTCGAAGACGGCGGCCGGGGCGACTGGTCCGCCGTCGCCCCGGAGGCGCTCAAGGCCGAGCTGGCCGGCACGGACGCGCTCGTGCTCGGGCCGGGGCTCGGCCGATTCGCCGGCGACGCCGCCTGGCTGCGGCGCGTCTGGGACGCGGCCTGCGGAGCCGCGGGCGGCACCGGCGCCGGGCGCGCCGTGCCGCTCGTGCTCGACGCCGACGCGCTGAACATGCTCGCGGACGCGGACGACTTCGCCGCGTGGCCGAGACGGCCGGCGGACAGCCCGGCCGTCCTGACGCCGCATCCCGGCGAGATGGCGCGCCTTGTCCGCACGAGCACCGCCGAAGTGCAGCGCGACCGGATCGGCATCGCCCGCGATTACGCGACGCGCCGCGGCGTCGTGCTCGTGCTGAAAGGCGCCGCCACCGTCACCGCCCTGCCGGACGGCACGGTGTATGTGAATACGACCGGCAATCCCGGCATGGCGACCGGCGGCAGCGGCGACGTGCTCGCGGGCGTCATCGGCAGCCTGCTCGCCCAGGGCATGCCGCCGGGCACCGCCGCCGCCTTCGGCGTCTGGCTGCACGGCGCGGCCGGCGACCGCGCCGCCGCCGCCCGTCCGTCCCAGGCGTCGCTGCTGGCCGGCGACATCATTGAATATCTATAACTTGAACCCTTGGATTCCCGATCCCGAAGGAGGCCTGTCCATGCGCAGCATCCGCGCTCTGTTTGATCAGGTGTATTGGGCCGACAAGCGTCTGCTCGCGACGCTTGAGGCAGCGGGCCATCCGCCTGCCGCCGCCATCCGTCTGTTCGATCATATCCTGAACGCCGAACGGGTCTGGCTGACCCGGCTCGAAGGCGGCGACAGCTCGCATCTGCCGATCTGGACATCGCCGGACAGCCTCGTCGGGATGCGGGAACGGATCGAAGCGCTCCATGCGGATTTCGGACGCTTCCTGTCCGCGCTCGACGACGCCGCGCTGGATGCGGTGCTCGAATACCGGAACCAGTCCGGCGTCACCTTCCGCAGCAAGGTGCGCGACATTCTGCTGCACGTCGCCCTGCACGGCCAATACCACCGCGGGCAGATCAACCAACTGCTGCGCGGCGCGGGCCTTGAGCCGATCAACGTCGACTACATCATGTTCGTACGCGAAACGTAAAGGTACGCGGACAACGGGCTCCGGTCACCGAAGCGAGCCGCGGCGTCGGAGACCTCCGCTTGCCAGCGCCCCGGACGTTCCGTCATCAGCACCGTTTTCATCTCCATCGTGCGCCCCTCAACACCTGTCAAGAAGAAGCCTGCCGGTGTTTTTTCCGACAGGCTTCGCATGTTTCACATTCGTCTTTCCGCCATGCGCAGATAGATGACGTAAAGCACGGCGCCATACACAAGCGGACCGATCCAGACCATGACGCTCCCGCCGCTTGCAAGCGCATCCCCGTTCATCAGCCAATCGATGACCGGTGCCGCGGGCGGAAGCAGGATGAACAGCGGAGCAAATCCGCTCCCGATCTCACAATGGACACCATCAAGACCAGCAGCAACCAAAAGATCGCCATGCTCCCGTTCCGGATAACCGTCCGATTCAGAATCAAAGCCGCCAGTCCTCCAAGCAACGACAGTTCAAGATGCGCGAGCCATGCGGTCAGCCACTCGCCGGCGCTTACCCCGTTCGTGAACCGATCTGCCGCCACCGGGTAGATCATGGCCGCAAGACATACCAGGAAGCTGCACGCGAAAATCGCCAGCGTCTTGCCGACCAGATACATCCGAACATTTCCCGCATGGACGGCGGCGACATGCTCCTCCGCTCCGTGGATCGCGCCCATGAAGGTGGCGGCAATCCAGGCGGAAATGAAGTAGACCAGAACGGCCGAAGCCGCGTAGGTCGGCATGGCTTGCTTGGTTGGATAAACATAGAGCATCATCAGGCCGAGCAAGAAGACGAGCAGCGGAGGTAAATAGCGATACGACCGCATGTAAAACAGCAGCAAGAACCGTACCAGATGCAGCATCAGCCTAATTGACCCCCCACTGATCGGAGATCCACGCCGACGGCTCTTCCCCGGAGGACGTCCCCGTATCTTTCGGCATCGCCTTGAGTCTCCCATGCTCGATGACCATCGACCGGTCGGCCCACGCGTTCTCGAATCCCGGCTCGTGGCCCGTCATGACGATGGCCGCTCCCTCCTGCTTGAACTTCACAAGCAGCCGGGCGAAATCCGCCTGCGAATCGGCATCCAGTCCGGACAGCGGCTCGTCCAGAACGAGCACGTCGGGACGGGCGAGCACCGCCTGCATCAGGTTGACTTTCTGCGTCATGCCTTTCGAGAAGTGCGTGATCGGTCCGGCGGCATGCATTTGGAACAGATCCATCAGTTCCTGAATGCGCCGCTCAAGCTCCGGCTTCGGAATGCGCCGGATGCGGCCCAGATGGGTCAAATATTCCTCCGCCCGGAAGCGGACCCGGGGGAAGCGCTCCGGCGCATAGCCGACGGTCAGTCCCGGGGCGCGGCGGACTGCGCCGGCGGACGGCCGGGTGATGCCCGCAATCAGTTTCAGCAAAGTCGTCTTGCCCGAGCCGTTGCGGCCGCGGATCGCCAGACCTTGTCCGCGATAAACGGCGAGGTCGATCTGCTGCACGACCGGCCTCCCCGCCGCATACCATTTTCCGACATTCCGCAGTTCGATCAAGACTTCCATGGTTCCTCCCGATCCAACATCGATTGGCCTGTCTCGTTGGAAACAGCATACCAACAGAACAAAGATTTGTCACTTTCCTGTCGGCAAATCGCTGCCTTGGGCCAGCCCCGATCCGACAGTCATTGCGCGCCGGACATGCTAAGATCATAACTCGACTACACCCGAACAGGAGCGATTGCGATGGAGCTCATTCAGGACCAGCCGTTTACGCACGAGACGATCGGGTTGGACGGGTTTGCTTTCGTCCGGTGTGCATTTGAAGACTGCGTCATCATGATCCGGTCGGAGGGGTATGAACTCGAGCAGTGCACGTTCCGGAATGTGAAGATTTTGATCAGCCCGGAGGTATCCGTCAAAGAGCTGGCGCGGCGACTGGCCTCCTGCCGCTGCGAGAACACGGTCTGCCTGTTGAATCCGGAAGGGGCGGTCACGGCGATGGCGTGAAGCGGTTGAAACGGCATGTGCGATGCGGTTATGATCGTCGTATGAATCCCTTTCCAGCATCAGGAGCAACCCGATGAAAAAGGTAGACGTTGCAGGCGCCGTCATTTTCAATGAGAAAAACGAAATCCTGTGCGCGCAAAGGTCCCCGTCGATGTCGCTGCCCGGATTGTGGGAGTTCCCCGGCGGCAAGATCGAGCCGGGCGAATCGCCGGAACAATGCCTGGTCCGGGAGATCCGGGAAGAACTGGACTGCCTGATCGAAGTCCATGAGCGGATTGCCGATGTGACCCATCCATACCCGAATCTGGTGGTAAGACTCATCACGTACAAGGCCAAAATCATAGAGGGAGCCCCGGCGCCGAAAGAACACGCGCAACTGGTCTGGCTCCCCCTCTCCGAAATGGCCTCCCTGGACTGGGCGCCGGCCGACATCCCGACCGTGCGGGCGCTGCTTGCGGACAACCACTTGGCGGAATGAGTCACTTGTCTCTCCGCTCAAAATGCAGGTGCAGCCGGTACAGGCAAATCTCTCTCGTCCACTTGTGCAGCACCCGCTTTTCTTCCGGGGCGGGGTCGATCTTCAGTGAGAAGACGTTATTCTCGAACGCCGTCATGCTGCCCCTTGCCGAACTCCATTTCGTCATCGGCATTTCGGCGATCAGCCGGCTGACCTTCTTCTCGTCATACTCCCACAGTCTCCGCGATTCCTTGTCGGAGAAATCAATTCGCTTCCGGTATTCTTTCTCCGTGAGATAGCGGTGGAAGAACGGCGCAACCTCTTCCGGCGTCACCGGTTCGATCCAGCGGTCTTCGCCGCGTTCGAGCATATGCAAGAGCACGACCATTTTGTAGCTCTTGGTCATCGTTGTCTTCTCGACGTCCCGGAGCCACGCTTCGTATCGATGATAGACCTCGGCCTCTGCTTCGGATAGCTGTTCCGCCCAATGCAGAAAACCGACGTAAGAACCGAATTCGTTGCGATATTCCCAGCTGTTGGCCCTGCCTTGGAGATGAAGCTCCAAATAAGTCGGAATCCGGCCCAGTTCGTTCTTCAAATCCATGAAAGCCTGCAGCAGCCGCTCCCGATGGGGCAGCTTCTTCCGTCCGAGTTCATCGAGCAGGTTGATGACTTCCGTCTCCAACCGGATACTGCAATTGTCCGGAATGGCCGCGATCAAATTCTCTGTCTTCTCGTACCGCTCTCCTTCACCCCGACGATCCGTGAACAGCCGCAGCTTGACATCCGCATTCCGATAGTTGCCGATCAGATCAATGATCGTGCAATGGGTCTTGCCTTCCGCAACACGCAGCCCGCGCCCGACCTGCTGGGTGAACACCGTGAGCGATTCGGTCGGCCTCACAAACAGCAGCGTGTCGACCGCCGGGATGTCCACGCCTTCATTGAACAGGTCAACGGTGAAAATAATGTCCAGTTCGCCGGCCGTCAACCTTTGAATAGCCTCCTGGCGCGTAATGCCGATCGTTCCCGAATGCAAGCTCACCGCCGAAGCGCCTTTGCTGCGGAAATATTGCGTCAGAAAGTCTGCCTGGCGGATCGAGGAACAAAACCCGATCGTTCTCGTCTGTTTGTGCCGGGTCCACGCCTCGTAAATTTTAGCCGCATACTGTTCCCGCAACTGAACGGCGGCAAGCTGTTCCTCGTCGTAGCGCGTTCCCAGCCAACGGATCTTCGTATAGTCCGTTTCATCGTACACGCCATAATATTGGAACGGCGACAACCACCCGCGGCGGATTGCTTCAATGAAATGAATCTGATAGGCGACATTGCCGTCACACAGCGCATAGACGTCTTTGCCATCCATCCGGTCAGGCGTGGCGGTTATGCCGAGCAGAAATCGCGGTGAGAAATGGGAAATCAGCGACTGGTACGACGCCGCCGCCGCATGGTGAAATTCGTCCACGATGATCAGATCAAAGCGATCCGGTGCAAAGGATTCGCGGTGTTTCCTCATGCCGAGTGTATAGATGGAAGCGAACAGAAGTTCCGCATCGCTTTCCTTCACCTGGCCGTAGTAGAGACCCGTCGTGCGTTCCGGCATAATCCGCTGAAACGTCTGCTGCGCCTGCAGCAAAATCTCTTCCCGATGCGCGACAAACAACACGCTGCGAAACTTCCGCGCGAAGAAGCCGGCAAGCCAGGTTTTCCCGAGCCCCGTTGCCATGACGACCATCGCCTTGTCGTAGCCCTCTTCCATGGTGCGTTCAAGCTCGTACAGCGCTTCTTCTTGCACCGGCCTGGGAAGAACGGCTTCCGCCGTCTCCGTTGACCGGGCATCGCTTGCCGCGCCCGCATCGTTATCCTGACGATACTCCGCTTCTTCCATTTCAATGATTTTTTGAATCAGTTCGGGATTTTTGCGGAAGTAACGTTTATACTCTTCTTCATATTGCGCGATGGTCCCGGGAGTCAGCGGTATTGTCGATTCATGGTAGAAGCTGCGCATGAATTTGTCCAGAGCAACCTGAAACGTGTACGGCTCCGCCTGCGCATTCATCGCAAGATTCCACTCGATGCCCATCCGCATGGCGGAAAACGAAAAATTGGAGGAACCGACGATCAGCAGCCCCTCGCCGCGGTCATAATCGAAAAGATAAGCTTTCGGGTGGAAAGACGCGCCGGCGCTGCGCCACAGGCGCGCCTCCAATCGCCCATCTATTTCTATAAGCGCTTTCAAGCCTTCCGGCTGCGTGACGAACAGGTAGTCCCCTGCTAACACCTTCACCTCGGCGCCGCGCTCCAGCGCCTGTTTCAGATGAGGGGCCAACAGCCTGACGCCGGACAGCATGACGAACGATGTCATAATGTAAATGCCGCTCGCATGCCGAATGGCGTTGATCAGTTCGTCCGCGAGATTTTCAGTAATCAGCTTGACGTTAACGGTCGTCGACATCGATCAGAAACACCCGTTCCTCAAATCCGCCCCGGGCTTCCGCTTTCCTTGCCCGCAGCGCTTCAAGCTGTTCCCAATCGGCGCCATGCACACGCGCAAGCGCCCGGATGAGCTCGAGCAGATCCGCCAGTTCTTCCAGGGCATCCTGCGAGTTGCCGGCCCGGAAATACTCCTCGATTTCTTCCCGAAGCTTGATATTCAATTCCTTGCGATATTCGTCGTCGGAGAGGATGCGGGTACGACATCCCAGCCCAGATGCCGCGATCACCTGCGGAATTTTGTCGCGGACAAGTTTGTTGTAGATTGGCACAATATCACCTGGTCTTAGAATTCTTGTTTTATTATATCATAGTTCAGGACCTGCCCCCTACCTGCACACCACCCGTTGCGACCCGATGTCCGCGAAAATCTCCATCCCGTCCGTCCGCGCCATGTGGACGACTTCGTCAAGCGGCGACGCGTCCGGCACCAGTTCACTCAGCGCATTGGGCAAATCGAGCATGCGCTCCGGATGCCAGATCACATCCTTCTCTCCGGGCGACAGCGCGGCGTAGAAGATACCCGCTTCCACGAGATCGAGGAAGAAATGGCTGCCGTACGACAGCTCGGGCGCGATGCCGGATTCCTTGGGCGCCGCTTCGCAGAGCACCGTCATATGGCACAGCTCCGCAAAATGGACCGGCACCCCGAGCGACGGCGTCGTCGTCCCCCACCGTCCCGGTCCGATCAGCATCGTCTGCCTGCCATTTTAACACCTTGTTGATCCGGCCGATCAGCCGCTCGGCCGCGTACTTGCCCTGCTCGGGCAGCGCGAGATAGCGGTCCGGCCGCACGAAGACGACATGGTCGATCGGCAGCCGGACGTTGCCGCCCATGAAGCCGCCGCGGGACGCGAAGAAACAATCGTCCGACGGCTCGGGCAGTTCGACCGGCCGCCCGAGGCCGCGCGTCTGCAGCGGCAGGCATTGCAGCAGGTTGACGCGGTACGCTCCGTCCGCCGTGAAGTTGACCGTGAACTCGATGTCGACGGGGTATTCGTACACGGCGGCGAGCTGCGCCAGCATCTCCCGCCGCCTCCAGAATGCGCCGGGCGAGCAGCATGCCGACGCTCTTGCCGCCGATGAAGCCGCTGCCGATCTGGCGCTCCGCGACCCGGAGGACGTCCGCGAGCGCAAAGTAGCGGCCGCACAGCTTCAGCAGGCGCGCTTCGCGGCCGGCGAGCATCCGGAGCAGCCGCATCTCGCTGCCGCCGACCCGGTACACGTCGATCAGCAGCTGCGTCGTCTCGCGGGTGCCCGCGATCGTCGCGAACGTCTGGGCATTTCGGATGATGGCGAAGCAGGCCACGGTTTTGAGTTCATACAGGCAGGGACAGGTGACGCGGAAGAAGTTGCCGATCATCAGGTCGGAATGCCATCGGTCAGGCAATCGAACACATAGAACGCCCGCCGACCTTCCTTCTCGATCAGCCGGTGGACGGACGCGGCGAAGCGTTCGAATCCCCGGTCGGCCCTGAGCTCGATGATGACGGTGTCCGAATCCGGCGCAAACAGCGGCTCGTGGCTGCCGAAACGGACGTAGATCAGTTTCCGTCCGTCCCGCTTCGCCTGCCCGGCGAACCGCGCGGCCAGTCTCCCGTATTGCCCGATCTCGTCGACTTGCCACACGACGTTGTCGCCGAGCCTCAGCCCGTCGACGACGTCGTCGATTCCCCTGATGCCGGTGCTGACGCGGTCATGCATCATGTTCGGCCCGCCTCCTCGCATATCGCTTATTCCGATTCAACCAAATCCGGAATCCGGATGTCAATTTGACGTCCGGTCCGCTCCGAAAACCTTTAATTTGGCGGGGAAAACCTAAAATTCGATCCCTTGTGAAAGCGGTTCAACCTGCTATAATGGACAAGAAGAGCCAATGTCTGGACCGAAAGGGGATCATCATGTCGAACATTCCGCAACCGAAAGAACCGCTCGTCAGACATATTTACACGGCGGATCCTTCGGCGCATGTTTTCGAGGGCAAGCTGTACATTTATCCGTCCCATGACCTCGAGCATGACGGGCCGACGAACGACAACGGCGACCAGTACCAGATGGAAGACTACCACGTGCTCTCCATGGATGATCTGGACTCGCCGGTCATCGACCATGGCGAAGCGCTGCACGTGCGCGACGTACCGTGGGCGAGCAAGCAGATGTGGGCGCCGGACGCCGCGTTCAAGAACGGCAAGTACTACCTCTATTTCCCCGCGCGCGACCATGAAGGAAATTTCCGGATCGGCGTCGCGGTGAGCGACAAGCCCGCGGGTCCGTTCAAGCCCGAGCCGAACTACATTCCCGGCAGCTTCAGCATCGACCCGGCCGTGCTCGTCGACGACGACGGCGAAGCGTACATGTACTTCGGCGGCCTGTGGGGCGGCCAGCTCGAGAAATGGCAGACGGGAACGTTCAATCCGGAAGGCAGGGAGCCCGCACCGGATGCGCCCGCGCTCGGACCGCGCGTCGCCCGGCTGAGCGGTGACATGCTGACCTTCGCGGAAACGCCGCGCGAGATTCAGATTCTCGACGAGAACGGCGAGCCGATCAAGGCGGGCGACGAGGACCGGCGCTATTTCGAAGGGCCGTGGATGCACAAATACAACGGCAAGTACTACCTGTCGTACTCGACGGGCACGACGCACAAGCTCGTGTACGCCATCGGCGACAACCCGTACGGGCCGTTCACGTACAAGGGCGTCATCCTGACGCCGGTCATCGGCTGGACGACGCACCATTCGATCGTCGAGTTCCAGGGCAAATGGTATCTGTTCTACCACGACGCCTCGCTCTCCGGCGGCGTCAACCATCTGCGCTGCGTCAAATATACGGAGCTGCACTACAACCCGGACGGCACGATTGTGACGATCGACCCGTACGCGTAAGCCCTTATAAATGATAAAAAAAAGGACAGGCTGATCGCCGGGTCACTCCCGGCCGCCAAGCCTGTCCCTTTTTCAATGCCAGCCGCCACATTCCGTCCTCACGCCTCCGGCAGCAGCACCTTCACTTTGAACAGATCGCCGTCCACTTCCAACTCGAACGTCCCGCCGTGCAGATCGACGATCGACTTCGCGATCGCGAGACCCAGCCCCGAGCCTTCGGTATGCCGCGAAGCATCTCCCCGCTTGAACCGTTCGAGCAGCTCGTCGACGTTGTCGCCGAGTTCGTATTTCGCGACGTTCTTGAACGCGATCTCCGCCTTGCCGTCCGCGCGTTCGAGCGCGATGTAGGCCCGGGTGCCTTCCAGCGAATAGCGGATGATGTTCGAGATGAGATTGTCGAAGACGCGCCACATTTTCTGCCCGTCGACGAAGGCGATGACCGGATACTTCGGCAGCTTGACACGGAACTCGATGCCCGTCGCCCCGTCCTTCGCCCCGGACTCGGCCAGCGCCTGTTCGATGAGCTGGGCCAGATCGATCCGCTCACGGTTCAGCTCCACGCTGCCGCTCGCCATTTTGGTCGCTTCGAACAGGTCGTCGATCAGCGCCTTCAGCCGCTTGCTCTTCTGATCGATGATCGCGATGTACGATGCCCGCTCTTCCTCCGACAAATCGGGATTTTTCAGCAGATCCACATACGAGATGACCGACGTGAGAGGCGTGCGCAGATCGTGGCTGACGTTCGTGATCAGCTCCGTCTTGAACCGCTCGCTTCTCGCCTCGCTTGCCCGCGACGCTTCGGCGCTTCGCCTCATCTTGTTCCAATGGTCCGCCAGTTCCGCCATGACCGACCGGCCCTTCACCGGAACATCGTTCACGGTCCGGCCGACCGCATGGTCCCGGGCGGCGGCGAGCAGCCGGTTCAGATAACCGGCCTGGCGCAGCGCGTAAAACAGGATGGCGGCCGTGACCGCCGGAATCGGCAGCACCCACAGTATCGACTGTTCTTGCACGAACAAGGCAAAGGCGGGGAGTGTCGCGAACCCGAGGCCGAACATCGCGAGGAACACCAGCGTTACCTGCACACCGACCCGCAGGTTCAGGAACGCGTCGCGAGCGATGCCGTACAGCCGCATCGCCAACGACTTTTGCCACGCAACGCCGAGCGATTCGGGCTCCTTCAGCGACCGCTGCGCGAACCGGAGCTGAATGGCAAGCGCCGCCGTCACGACGATAAGCACCACCAGTTTCCAGACGGTCGCCCCGATCAGGATGGCCAGATCGTTCTCATCCAGGCGGTCGTAAGGCAGAATCGCCTCTCCGTGCAGGTTGAACGCGGCGATGGCCGTGAGCAGCAGCAGCACCACCCGAACATCGACCGGTGTGTTCCGCCAGATCTTCTGCACGGCGGACTCGCCGCCCTCCGGCAGGACGACCCCCCGTATCTGCCGGAATCTCACGGCGACAAGCAGCAGCGCCAGGAGGACGACGCCCGTCCCCAGCATGCCGAACGTATATCCGCGGTGCCGCCGGTAATCTTCGTATTGCGCCATGAAGGCGTCCGACTTCGGCACGCCGATCCATCCACCAAATTGCTTCACCGGCCGGACGGCCGCCGCCTTCACCAACTCTTCCCGGTACGGCAGGACATACGGCAGTTCATAGACCGACAGTCTGCCATCCACCCGGTCGGGATAACGGAGCACGAACAGCATCTCCGCCTGCGCCTTCTCCTCGCTTCCGTAAGTTTCCAGCTCCGCTTCCAGATTCGTATAGACCCGGCCCGTCCCCGTCTCGACGAAATGGAAGGCGTACCGTTCCCGGTACCGATTGTAATCGGCGCGCAGGTTGTTCAGTTCCTCGAAATACCGGCGCAAATTGTCTTCTTTCTCTTCCGCAAGCATCTGCCGGATTTCCTCGTCGCTTTTCTCCGCATGGTCATTCGTGCGCTTGTACCATTCAATGTATTCCCGGCCGACCTCGATCTGCTTGCGCGCTTCTTCGAACGTGATCGGCGCGAGTTCGAAGAACGACAGATACTGGACGAACAGTCCGAGTTCCCGGTCGATGCCGGTCGCTTCGATGAACGGCTTGCCGCTGTACCGTCCGAAATCGACGAGGCCGGCCAGCACCCCGTTCACGCCGATGGTCAAAAAGAGCACCGCCGCTATGGCCGCCAGCCTATTTCTCCATCTTGTACCCAAGTCCCCATACCACCTTCAGATAGCGCGGATTTTTCGGATCGATCTCGATTTTCTCCCGAATTTTCCGGATGTGGACGGCCACTGTGTTTTCCGGGCGGAAGCCGGGCTCCTTCCATACGCGCTCGTAAATCTCATTGATGGAGAACACGCGCCCCGCATGCGTCATGAGCAATTCCACGATGCCGTACTCGATCGGCGTCAGCCGCACCGGCTCGCCGTTCAGCCGGACTTCCTTCGCATCCGGATCGAGGGTGAGACCACTCAACTGAATGACGCGGCCGCCGCCCTCGTACATGCCGAGCGTCATGTACCGCCGGAGCAATGACTTCACCCGCGCGATCAGCTCCAGCGGATTGAACGGCTTCGTCACGTAGTCGTCGGCGCCGACCTGCAGGCCGAGCACTTTGTCCGCATCCTCGTTCTTGGCGCTCAGCATCAGGATCGGGATGTTCCGGTTCTCCCGAATCCGGAACGTCGCGCCGATCCCGTCGAGCTTCGGCATCATGACATCCAGGATGATCAGATGGACTTCATGCCGCTCGAGCAGTCCGAGCGCTTCGAGGCCGTCTCCGGCTTCCAGCACGTTGAGCCCCTCGTTGCGGAGATAGATGCCGATCGCCTCGCGGATTTCCTTGTCGTCGTCGACGACGAGCACCGTGTGTGCGCCCATGTCCGAACCCTCTTCCTCCCTGTAATCGGCCGATTACGCCATCCATTATAGAAAGCATTTTTTGTGAAACGGCAAGGGTAAAGATGAAGAATTTCTTAAGATCCGGTTCTATCCTGCCTGAACGGGACCGGCGTTTCCCAATCATTCGACTTCCCGCCTCCCTGTTCCTTCCGCGGCCGCAAGAACGCCCTGCCGACGCCGGATCATTGCGGCGCTCCCGCCGCAACATTTTGCGGGTTTACGGGTTTCGGATGGCCGCGCGTCCGTGTATGATCATGTATGATGGGAGAAGGACGAACTTTTTTTGGCGGGAGGCAGACGGAACGGAATGAAGAAGAACAGGATTGGCCAATCGGATCTGTACGCAAGCGAAATCGGGCTCGGTTGCATGTCGCTCGGCACGGAGGAAGCCGCGGCCGTCCGGATCATCCATGAAGCGCTCGATGCCGGCGTCAACTTCCTCGATACCGCCGATCTGTACGACGCGGGGCGCAACGAGGAACTGGTCGGGATCGCGATCCGGGGCAGGCGGAGCGAGGTGATCGTGGCAACGAAGGTCGGCAACCGGCGCATTCCGGGGCGCGAAGGCTGGGTCTGGGATCCTTCGAAGGCGTACATCAAGCAGGCGGTTCACGACAGCCTGCGCCGGCTGGGAACGGACTATATCGATCTGTACCAGTTGCACGGGGGCACGATCGACGATCCGATCGACGAGACGATCGAAGCCTTCGAAGCGTTGAAACGGGAAGGACTCATCCGGTATTACGGCATCTCGTCCATCCGTCCGAACGTGATCCGCGAATACGCGCGCCGTTCGAACATCGTCAGCCTCATGAGCCAGTACAGCATGCTCGACCGGCGGCCCGAGGAGGAGACGCTGCGGCTGATCGAAAGCCGCGGCATCGGCCTGATCGCGCGCGGGCCGCTGGCGGGCGGCATCCTGACGGAAGGCGGAGCGGCGAAGGCGGAGCGGGATTACCTCGACTACAGCCGGGAGGAACTGCCGGAAGTGCGGCGCCGGCTGCTGGAACTGTGCGGAGGCCGCACGCTCGTGCAGACGGCCATCCGCTACGCGCTCGCCGATCCGGCGGTGGCGACGGTCATTCCGGGCGCGAGCAGCCTGGAGCAGCTCCGGCTCAACCTGTCGGCCGCATCCGCCCCGCCGCTGACCGAAGAAGAGCTCGCCGCGATCCGTGCCGTCACCCGGGCGAACCGTTACGAACTGCATCGGTGAGGGCGACGGCTGACGGGCAGACCGGAGGCGGACAAGGAACATGTCGTGAACAGGGAAATCCCGGGAAACCGGGATTTCCCTTTTTTTGCTCGTCCTGTTGACAAGGATGGAAAGGTTTATATACTGTTATTTATATCCGACTAATCCAATGCGATATTGTATATTTGGACAACCGTGCGGTTGCGGTGGGAGGGATCGGCCTGATCATTCTGGACAACCTGTGCAAAACCTACGGGACCGGTAACAACGCCGTCACCGTCATTGATCATGTCACGCTGAGCGTGAAGAAGGGGGAAATCTTCGGCATCATCGGGCAGTCCGGCGCCGGCAAAAGCACCCTGCTCCGATGCGTCAACCTGCTGGCGAGGCCGGACTCGGGCACCGTCACCGTCGGCGGCGTCGAGCTCACCCGCCTGAATACGCGCGAGCTGCAGACCCGGCGGCGGAAGATCGGCATGGTGTTCCAGCACTTCAACCTGCTCGCGACCTTGACGGCCCGCGACAACGTCGCGTTCCCGCTCCGCCTGGAAGGACTGCCCCGGAACGAAATCCGGCGCAGGGCGGACGAGCTGCTCGAACTCGTCGGCATGGCCGGCCACGCGGACAAGTACCCGTCCCAGCTCTCGGGCGGGCAGAAGCAGCGTGTCGGCATCGCGCGGGCGCTGGCCGCCAGACCCGACGTGCTGCTCTGCGACGAAGCGACCTCGGCGCTCGACCAGGAGACGACCCGATCCGTGCTGGCGCTGCTGAAGGACATCAACCGCCAACTGGGCGTCACCATCCTGCTCGTCACCCACGAGATCGAGGTGGTCCGCTCCGTCTGCGACCGGGTGGCGGTCATGAACCGGGGACGGATCGTGGAGTCGGGTGCGACGCCCGACCTGCTGCTGCGGCCACGGCACCCGGCAACGCGCGAGCTGCTGCGGCAGACGGAAGATTGGGAAGGCGAAGACTTGTCCGGCGGCGGGGACGGCGGGACGATCGTCCGGGTGCTCTATTCCGGCGAAAGCGCGGACAGACCGGCGCTCTCCGAAGCGGTGCGCGGCACATCCGTCCGGTTCGTCATCCTCCACGGCAACGTCTCCCGCATTCGCGACGTTCCCTACGGCCGGCTGACGCTCAGGTTGACCGGCCCGCCCGGGGAGAAGGATGCCGTGATCGGAAGGCTCCGGGAGCAGGGCTGGGAGGTGGAGACGTCCGATGACGTTTGATGAGATTCCCTGGCCGCTCATCTGGCAGGCGACGCGCGAGACGCTCGTCATGCTCGGGGCGTCGCTCGCGCTGTCCGTGCCGATCGGCCTTGTGATCGGCGTGCTGGTCTTCCTCACGTCCCCCGGCCAGTTCTGGCAGCAGATCTGGGTGCACCGGCTGCTGTCGCTGATCGTCAACGTCACCCGGTCGGTGCCGTTCATCATCATGCTGATCTACGTCATGCCGCTCACCCGCTGGCTTGTCGGCACCTCGATCGGCGTCAAGGGAGCCATTCCCCCGCTCGTCATCGCGGCGGCGCCGTTCTTCGCCAGATTGACCGAGATTGCGCTGCGCGAAGTCGACCGCGGGGTGATCGAGGCGGCCGAGGCGATGGGGACGCCACGCCTGACCATCATCCGCCGCGTGCTGCTCCGCGAGGCCCGCACCGGGCTGATCGCGGGCGTGACGGTGACCGCCGTCAATCTGGTTTCATACACGGCCATGTCCGGCGTCATCGGCGGCGGCGGTCTGGGGGACCTGGCCATCCGCTACGGTTACCAACGGTTCCGGCCCGACGTCATGCTGGTAACCGTCGTGCTGCTGGTTATCCTGGTGCAGCTTCTGCAGTCGTTCGGCGATCGGCTCGTCAGACGGCTGTCCAGGAACCAAATAGATTAGACAAAGCAAACAGGGAGTGGAGAGAACATGAAGAAATCATTCGGTCTCATGCTGTTGGTTGCCGCACTGGTACTGCTGTCCGCATGCGGAGGAGGTTCGAACGCGAACGGCGACGGAGGAGCCGATACCGGAGCGAATTCCGGCACGAACGCCGCCGAATCCGCGACCCCTTCGTCCGGCGATTCCTCCGCGACCAACAACGCTTCCGCCGGAGGGAACGAGGCGCCGGCCGCCGAACCGGTCACGATCAAAGTGGGTGCCACCCCCGAACCGCACGCGACGATTCTGGAGTTCGTGAAGGACAAGCTGGCGGCGGAAGGCGTCAATCTGGAAATTGTCGTGTTCAACGATTACGTGCAGCCGAACGTGCAGTTGTACGAAAAGCAGCTTGACGCGAACTACTTCCAGCACATCCCGTATCTCGAAGAGTTCAACGCGGAGAAAGGGTACGATCTCGTGAAAGTGACGGGCGTGCACATCGAACCGATCGGTGCCTACTCCGGGAAAATCGCTTCCATCGACGAACTGAAAGATGGCGCGAAAATCGCCATCCCGAACGATGCCACCAACGGCGGCCGCGCGCTGGCGCTGCTGGCGAAGCACAATCTGATCACGCTCAAGGAAGGCGTCGGCATTCTCGCGACCGTCCAGGACATCACGGACAATCCGAAGAAGCTCGAATTCATCGAACTGGAAGCGGCCACGCTTCCCCGCGTGCTGCCGGATGTCGATGCGGCCGTCATCAACACCAACTACGCCCTCGAGGCCGGTCTGGTGCCGACGCGGGACGCGCTGTTCATCGAAGACAGCGATTCGCCCTACGTCAACATTCTGACGGCACGCCCGGACAACCGGGATGACGAAGCCATCCGGAAGCTGGCCGCCGCGCTCAACTCGCCCGAAGTGAAGCAGTTCATCGAGGAGAAGTACGAAGGCGCGGTCGTGCCCGCATTCTGACAGGCGTAAGCAGAACCGCCAAAGCCCCGGCGAACCGGGGCTTTTTCTTTTTTGGCACGCACGACGACCGGACGTCCCGCCCCAGCCGAAGCTTTCGGACAGGACAAAACGGTTCCCGGATGAACGGGCATTTTCCCCTTTCCCGGCGAGTATGCTGAAGTGATGGAGACTTCGGTTCGGAGGGAATGGAAAATGGGCGAATATATCACGGTGGAACCCGGCGTCCGGCTGTACGTCGAAGATTTGAATCCCGGCGGCGCCAGAACGATCGTGTTCATCCACGGCTGGCCGCTGAGCCACAAGCAGTTCGAGTATCAATTCGACGCGCTGCCCGCCCTGGGGTACCGCGTCATCGGCATCGACTGGCGCGGCTTCGGCCAATCGGACAAACCGTACGACGGGTACAACTTCGACCGGCTGGCGGACGACATCCGCGCGGTGTTCGACCAGAAACAACTGCAGAACGTCGTGCTGGCCGGCCATTCGGCGGGCGGCGCAATCTCGATCCATTACATGGCACGGCACAAGGAACACGGCGTGGCGAAGCTCGTCCTGATCGCCGCGGCGGCGCCGACCTCCTTCACGCCGGAGACGGCGGAACGGTTCCTGGCCGTAAACAGCGGCGACCGGCCGAACCTGATGCGGCACGTGGCGGACAGCTTCTTCTTCCGCTACGCGACCGAGCCGTTCCGGGAATGGTTCATCGGCCTCGGACTGCAGGCGGCGGGCTGGTCCACGGCGGCGATGATCCGCCTGCTCCGGGATACGAATCTGTACGGCGATCTTGCCGCCATCACCGTTCCCACGCTGATCACCCACGGCATCCACGACCAGGTGGTGCCGTTCGCCAACGCGCAGGAACTGCATGCGCGCATCCCGCAATCCCGACTCGTGCCCTTCACCTACAGCGGCCACGGTCTGTTCTGGGAAGAGCGGGAGGAGTTCAACCGGCTGATTGCGGAGTTCGCGGGGTGACGGCCGATCCCGGCCCGGCGGCCGACGGGACGCGGCGTCCGGCGCCTTGACTTCCCCGTCCGTTTCGGCCATGCTATGGTTAGAATTCTAACCATATGCGCGAACGGAGACGCGCGCGATTCGGAGGCTATGGACATGCCGCAACCGGAATGGCAATGGGATCAGGGGCCGATCGGCCGGCTCGTGAAGACGGGATACATTACGCTCCGCCGGGAGATCGAGCAGATGTTGCGTCCCGTCGGCCTGACGCATACGCAATGGAGCGCCCTCGGCGTCATCCTCCATTATCCCGGCATCACCCCTTCGCAGCTCGAGCAGATTCTGATGATCGAGCGGCCGAGCGTCACCAGCCTGATGAACGGACTGGAGAGCAGGGGATTGATCGTGCGCCGGAGCAGTCCCGAGGACGGCCGGTCGAAACAGATTTTCCTGACGGATGCGGGAAAGAAGCTTGCCGAGGAAACGCAGCATTTCGCCGTCGCCGTGGAAGAGCGGGTGAAGCAGGGCATGACCGGAGAAGAATTCGCGGCGCTCAAAGCGCTGCTCGTCAAACTGGTGAACATCTTCGGTCAGCCCTGAGCGTCTGGCCGTGTCGAGCATTCGACCCCGATGGCCATCTTCCCCATGCGCATGCTCTCCCCCGGTCCGATGCCAATCCGCGGTCTCCGCGTCAGAAAAGCCAGGCGAGCAGCGCGGCGGAGACGACGCCGGTGACCACCGTCAGCAGCAGGCTGCGGGTCAACAGCGCGACGGCCAGCGTCGGGAAGAACGCGAGCCAGTCCGAATTGTCCGGCGACATCCATTCCTCGCCCTCGGTCAGCACGGACTGCGCCACCAGCGCCGTCATCACCGCCAGCGGCACATGCTTCAAAAATTTCATGACATAATCCGGCAGCTTCATCCGGCTGATGAGAACAAGCGGCAGCGTCCGCGGAATCAGGGTCACGGCAGCCGTTCCGATCAGAATCCACAGAAATTCGCGGCTCACGCTCATCGCTCCGTCACCGCCCCTGCGATCGCTGCCAGCACCGCGCCCGCCATGACGGCGACATGGCCCGGCAGCCAGATGAACGCCAGCGCGAAACCGCCGGCCGCGCAGGCGATCACGAGCAGATCGCGCTTGTATTGTTTGCGCTGCGTCACGATCATGGCCGCCAGCCCGATGAACATGGCCGGCAGCGCGTAGTGCAGCCCGTACCGTTCCGGATCCGCGATCCACCCGCCGATCAGCGCGCCGAGCAGGTTGGCGATGATCCAGTTGGCATGGGCCGTCACGTTCAACCCGAACATCCACCGGTCCGCGTGCCGCTCGCCGCCGTTCAACTTGCCCGCGGCCACTCCGAACGTCTCGTCGGTCAGTTGCGCCCCGATCAGAAAATTTCTAAGCGGCGAATACGTCGCGAAGTTCGGCGCGAGCGCGGCGCTCAGCAGCAGATGCCTTAGGTTGACGAAGAAGACGGTGACCACGATGGACGCGACCGGCGCCCCCGCCATCACCATGCCCGCCGTGATGAACTGCGCCGATCCGGCATAGAGAAACAGCGACAGCAGCCCGATCTCCAGAAGACTCATGCCCGCCGTCGCCTCGATGACCCCGGCCGCGAAACCGATCGACAGATACCCGAGAAGCGTCGGCACGCAATCGGTCACGCCCTGCCGGAATGACAATGTCGTCTCGCTGTTCATGAAGTCCCACCCCTGCAGAATAAAAACCGATATCAGTCCAATGAAAAAAATTGGAGACCGCGTATGCGCCTCCATCTTCGCCGATATTCAACCTTTCCGCTTCCCGCTAGACCCTGAGCAACCCGCGGAATCCCCTCGCGGCGTAATAGGATTCGGCACCGTTGTGATAGACGAACACCGTGTCGTAGCGCCGGTCGCAGAACAGCGCGCCGCCGAGCTTGCGGATCTTCTCGGGCGTTCGGATCCAGCTCGACGTCTTCCGGTCGAATTCCCCGAGCTCCTGCAGCGAACGGTACTGCTCTTCGGTCAGCAACTCGATGCCCATCGCTTCGGCCATGCCCTCCGCGCTGTCCGCCGGCTTGTGTTCTTTCCGCGATGCCAGCGCCTCCGGGTCGTAGCAGACGCTTCGGCGGCCCTTCGGGCTTTCGGCCGAGCAATCGACGAACAGCAGCTCGCCCGTCTCCGGATCGCGGCCCGTGACATCCGGTTCGCCGCCGGTCCGTTCCATCTCGCGAAGCGACCACAGCTTGCCGGGATCGGCGGCTTCCAGCCGGGCCGAAACTTCGTCCCACGTGATGCCTTCATGGCGGCCGGGGTGTTTGGCGAAACGGGCTTTCAGCGTTTCAAGCAGTGCCCTCAGCTCTTCTGGGGCCAGCTCCCTAACGGATTCGGTCATGGACGCCACTCCTTTCCGTTATCCATCTCCGCCAAGCCGCATCCCGTCTGATGTTTCCCCGAACGGTCCGGTCTCATGATGCGGCATGTCCGGATTCACGCCCTGTTCCATCCATTATGGCCGGGAAGGTTCGCGCCGTCAAGGAAAAGGGATGGCAAGGCCGTCTCCGGGCTACCATCCCCTCCCGTTCGCCGCGGGAAGCCCGTACGTTCCGCCTCCCTGCAGCAGCGATTCGATTTTATCCGGCTCCATCGGCTCGCAGTAACGGTTGCCCTGCACCCATGCGCATTCCAGCAACTTCAGGAACTCCAGTTGCTCGTCGGTCTCCACGCCTTCGGCGAGCACTTCCAGACCGAGATTGCGGGCGAGCGTGATCATCGCCCGCACCAGCGACTTGTTCCGCTCGTCCAGATCCCGGAAGAACGTCCTGTCGATCTTCAGCTTGTGGATCGGCAGCTCGCTGAGCAGCCGCAGGGAACTGAACCCGGAACCGAAATCGTCGATGCTGACCGTCACGCCGATCTCCCCGAGCTCGGCGACGATCTCCTTCACGGACCGGACGTCCGAAATCATGTTCTCCGTAATCTCCAGTTCCAGATACCGCGGATCAAGCCCCGTCTCCTCCAGGACCGAGCGGACCGTATCGGTGAAACCGACGGCCATGAACTGGCGCGCCGAGATGTTGACGGCCACGGGAACGGGCTCGTACCCGGCATCCTGCCATGCCTTGTTCTGCCTGCAGGCCTCCCGCAGCACCCATCTTCCGATCGGAATGATCAGCCCGTTCTCCTCCGCGGCCGGAATGAAGTCGGCCGGCGGAAGCAGGCCGGATTCCGGATGATCCCACCGGATGAGCGCTTCGATCCCGATGATCCGGTTCCGTTCCATATCGATCTGCGGCTGATAATGCAACAGAAACCGCCCTTTCTCGACCGCCTTGCGCAGGGCGGATTCGAACCGCAGCTTCCGCAACCGGTTCTCGATCATGCCGGGATCGAAAAATTGGAAATTGTGCTTGCCCATCCCCTTGGCATGGTACATCGCGGCGTCCGCGTGCTTGATCAGCGTGTCGGCCGTGTCGCCGTCCCGGGGATACAGACTGATGCCGATGCTCGGGTAGACATAAATTTCGAGATTGTTGACGACGTACGGCTGTCCGAGCATCTCCAGAAGCCGTTTTGCGCTCTCGCGCGCGCCCTGTTCATCCATCCCGGGCAGCAGAACGGCAAATTCATCGCCTCCGAATCTGGAAGCGATGTCATGGGTACCCGCGAAGCGGATGAGGCGGCTGCCGACCAGCCGGAGCAGTTCGTCACCCGCCGCATGTCCGAGCGTATCGTTGATGTTTTTGAATCCGTCCAGATCGAGGAACATGACCGTGAACGGCGTGCCGCTCGTCCGGTCGCTTGCGATCAGGCTCTCGACCTGGTCCATGAACATGACGCGGTTCGGCAGGGAGGTCAGCGGGTCGTGGTAGGCCATGTACTTCATTTTCGCTTCGGCCCTGTGCCGCTCGCTGATGTCGATCGCGGTGCCGACGAGTTCCCTGACTTCGCGGTCCCGCACGATGGGTGACAGATGGATCAGAAAACTCCGGCTCCAGACGTTCAACTCGAACTGGACATGCCTGCCTTCCTGGGCGGACCGGGCCATCCTCTCCATCACGTCCGACGTTCCTGGCGGGAACAGTTCGCGGATCTCGCGATCCCGCACCTTCTCCGTCGTGAACGAAAGCTCCTCGGCCATCATGCCTTCGGCCAGGACGAACCGCAACTTGCCTTCATCGTCCGTCCGGATCTTGAACATCAGGTTCGCCAATTGCCGGATGATCCGCTGAAAATCATTTTCGAGCGCCTGGTGCAACTCCTTCTCCATCCGGACACGCTCGGTGATGTCGGTGCGGATGGAGATGTACTGGTACGGCTTGCCGGACTCGTCCAGGAAAGGGACGATCGTGGTGTTCACCCAGTATGTCGACCCGTCCTTCGCACGGTTCCGGATCTCGCCGGTCCATACCCGGCCCGAACGGATCGTGTTCCACAAGTCCTCGAAGAACGAACGGGGATGGTAGCCGGAATTGACGATCCGGTGCGTGTTGCCGATCAGTTCGTCGCGGCTGTATCGGGAAATCTCCACGAACTTGTCGTTGACCTCGGTGATGACGCCCTGCGCATCCGTAATGGCCACGATGACGGAGTCATCCAGCACCCGACAGATGTCGACAAGCTGCCTCAGGGTCCGCCTCTGTTCGTCAGACATTTGGATCTGTTCGAGTTGTTCCAGGAGATGTTCGAGCCGCATGAAATGTTCTCCTCCAGGGCCTGGCAGGCCTTCAACGACGGAATGCGAGCGCGGGTATCCGACAGACTGCGCATTACCCGACACTTACCCAGTATAGATCCTTTGGTCTGAACAGTTCCTGAACAAGGTTCTGTATGGCCTGTTTTGACGGTGATGCCATGGGCTAAAACCCGAATCATGTCGAATAATCGATTCTTTTATTATACAACTTTCGGTGGCGTCACTCCATGATTTTTGTCCGCATCGCATAGACCGTGATGAGCAGCGAGACCGCCAGGAAAATCAACATCGTGAAGCCGAGACCGTTGATGTAATTGCCCCACTCCAGCGAACCCGTCATCATCCCGACGCTGCCGAGCACGGTGAAGCCGAAGTTCATCGCAGCCGAAGCGGCGCCGATGTCTTCCTTCTGCATCGACAGCAGCCGGTCGGAGATGAACGGGCGGAAATAGCTCGACAGCATGACGAACGGAATGAACGTGAGCAGGAACGCGACCGGACTGAAATGGCCGATCGTGAGCATGAGCACGGCCGAGAGCAGCACAACGGCATAGCCCGCGGCGAACACCTTCCGGATGGGACGCGGCCCGATGCGCATGTAGAGCATCGGTCCGACGATGCTGAACGCGGAGTTCGTGGCGAAGAACAGGCTGAACGACGTTTACGAAATGCCGAATCCTACAATATATATGTAGGAAGCGACGCCCAGATAGGCCATGAACGGCGAAGTCAGAAGCCCGCCGGCAAGCAGGAGCGCCGTGAACCGCCGGTTCCGGACCGCACGCGTCAGCCCCATGATCGAGTGGAGAAGGTTACCCGCATTCCGGCGATCCTTCGGCAGCGTCTCCTGCAGCAGCAGCACGGCGATCAGCGTCACGGTCATCAGAACCGCCAGGGTGATGAACGTCATTTTCCAGTTCGCATATTGGATGATGAGTGCGCCGAGGATGGGCGCGCCCATCGGGGCCAGCAGGGTCAGCACCTGGGTGATCGAGATGATCTGCGACATCGCCTTGCCTTCGAAGCTGTCGCGGATCATCGCCGTGGCGATCGTGACCATCCCGCCCGCGCCGAACGCCTGAATGGCCCGCACCAGCAAGAATACACCGATGGTCGGCGCCCACGCGCACAGGGCGCTGAACGCCATCGTGGTCGCCACGCTGAGCAGCAGGATCGGCTTGCGGCCGTATTTGTCGCTTACGGGACCGAGGATGAGCATCCCGACGGCCATGAAGATGAAGAAGATCGACATCGAGAAACTGGTGAGCGAGGAGGTCGTATCGAAGTAATCCGTCAGCTCCGGCAGGGAGGGCATGTACATGTCGGTGGCAAGGGGCGGAATCATCGACAGGACGGAGATGAGGATGACGAGTCCGGTTTTGCGCAAATATTTCTGGTTCATCATGGTCCGGCCTTTCTGCAAATCGATGCTGTATTGGTTGAATGGTCAACGTAATCATCATATCGGAACTTTTCGCGGAAATTCAATTGGACGATATTCGGAAAAAACATATGCCCCGGCCCCCGTGTGACCGCCGCAAAGGTAAAACGAGACAAGCCATCCCCGAAGCCTGTCTCGCGTTCATCGACGGGCACGGAATCTTGACGCGATAACCGCCAAAGCATCGTCAGGCGGGCGGGCATCAACCGCGGCCTGATCCGGTGTTCACGGGTTTCGTGACGCCGGTCCGTCGCGAAAACGACAACGGGAACGTGCCGGATCACGCTCCCGTTGTCTGAACCGTTTGCTTTTCGTCCGCCAGGTTGCGGAGTTTGTCTCCGGTGGAAAACTTGCGGGCCGGAATCTTCTCATCGCCATTCAGCAAAGACACGGGCGGCAGCGTCC
Source organism: Thermobacillus sp. (assembly GCF_003390775.1). NCBI lineage: Bacteria > Bacillati > Bacillota > Bacilli > Caryophanales > Paenibacillaceae > Thermobacillus > Thermobacillus sp. The sequence continues at coordinate 68,207 of NZ_QEWA01000034.1, forward strand.
ACCGTTCCGGTTTTGTTACCAGACGGTGATGCTTGCCTGTCCCGTGCCGCTGCCCCCTTCGACGGCCAGAATCTGGTGCGCCCATCTGCTTCCCGGGGACATACCGGCGTTGTCCCACGCCTTCACATGCGCTTCGAGCGTAACCGCGGATCTCGAACCGATCGGCCGCTTCGTCTGGCGAACGCTCCAGTATTGCCGGAATGTCTGCGTGCCGTCGGGAGACGGCGCATTGTACCGCCAGGCGTGATACAGATCGTACCAGGCCCCGTCGCTGTAGACGGACCCCCGGTAGTCGGCGGTGACGGGTCGCCAATTCCCCCAGTTGTCGACGACGCGGTATTCGACAAGCGGATTTCTCGTCCACCCGTACACCATCAGAAAAGCGTTGCCGTCCGTCTGAAAATCATTCGCGGTATAGTGGATGATCCGGTCCGGCGATCCTTGAAGCCAGCCTTTGCCCGCAATGAACAGACCGTTCCCGCTCCAATTGACGCTGTATTGGCCGCCCGGACCATTGACGGCGTTCACATTTCCGTTGCCGTCCGTCCAGAAATACCAGTTCAGAATGGCGTTCGCGCCCGCACTCACCGCGAACAGGGAGGCCGCCGTCACCATGGCAGCCAGCGTCAACAGATATTTTCTTCCCTTCATGCCGCCGCTCCCCTTTCAGGAAGAATCAGGCGTTGCGCGCGACGCGGAATCCCTGGTCGGGACCGACGCCGCTCGCCTCGAACATGCCCCGGAACACAATCTCGAGGGTGTGGACGTCGCCCAGCCATCCGCCACCCCGCACCACACGGAACATGCCCGATTCCACGATCTCATCCTCGTACCAGTCCCAGCACCATTCTCTGACGTTGCCCGACATGTCGTGGATCCCGAGCTCGTTCGCCTTTTTCTTTCCGACAGGCCGGGTGCGGTTCTCGTTGTTCTCGATGGACTGCCAGCTCCAGCCGCCTTTCAGGTATTTGCTTCCGGCGTTGCGCCAGTTCCAGGACACGTCGTCCGGCTTGTTGCCCCCGCTGTATTTGAAGCCCTTGCTCTTCTGGCCGCCGCTCGCGGCGTATTCCCACTCCAGTTCCGTCGGCAGCCGGTAGCCGTTCGCGCCTTCGTTGATCGTCACGATCCATTTGTGCGGATCGATCTCGCTCTTGTTGTCCGGGTCCGCTTGACTCTTGTCGATGTTGTAGTACGGCTCGAGCCCTTCCATCAGGCTCCTGCGGTTGCAGTATTCGATGGCCTCGTACCAACTGACCGAATCGACCGGGAGATTGTCCCCCCTGAATCTGGACGGATTGCTTCCCATCACGGCCGTCCATTCCCGCTGGGTCACTTCGTATTTGCCGATGTAGAAGTCCCGGATGGTAATCTCCCCGTCGGAGTAGTTGGACCTTTTGTGCTTGAATGTCCCCCCTTCGACCAGTACCATTTGACCCGTCTTATGTCCTTCGTCCGTCTGAGCCGCCCGGCTCACCTGTCCGCTCGCACATCCGCCGACCGCCACAGCCGCAGCCATCAGAACAAAAGCCGCGCAGACAAACGTTTTCTTTCTTCTCACGATACGGCCCCCTTCGCACGATCAGAATCCGCTTCGGCCCGGCGACAAATGGAAGACCGGCCGGCTGTGCGGCCGGCCGGCCCGTTCATCACCACACCGTGACGTTGGAATATCCGCTGCTGTAGTAGCCTTCGGTTGCGAGCACTTGATACGACCAGTTGCTGCCCATCGGCATGCCTGCAGCGCCCCATGCGTTCACGTGGTTTTCGAACGTGATAGAGACGTTGCTGCCCGTCGGGCGCTTCTGTTGACGAACGCTCCAGTATTGTTGGAACGTTTGCGTACCGTCGATGGACGGTGCGTTGTAGCGCCAGCTGTGATAGAGGTCATACCATGCGCCGTCGCTGTACACGCTGCCCCGGTAGTCGCCGGTCGGGCGGTAGCTGCCCCAGCTGTCGACGACGTAGTATTCGATGAGCGGGTTGCGCGTCCAGCCGTACAGCGTCAGATACGCGTTGCCGTTCGGCTGCCATGCGCCGGCGTTGTAGTTGACGACGCGGTTGTGCGCACCGTATTGCCAGCCTTTGCCGATGACGAAGTTGCCGCTGTTGCTCCAGCTTACGCTGTAGTTGCCGCCTTGTCCGTTCGTCGCGTTCACATACCCGATGCCGTCCGTCCAATATTGCCAGTACGTGTTCGCGCTGGCGCCATTTACGGCGAACAATGCGGATACCATCGCCACGGCCACCAGCACCGCCATCAGTTTCTTTTTCTTGAACATTATCGATCCCTCCTGAACATAATGGTTTTGATGCGAATTGTTAGCGCTTACCGACAGACCAAGGTTTACCCGGTGTCATATGGCGCTTGCATTTACAGTCACCTCCTTTGCAGGGAGATTATAGAATGTAAGCGCATTCTGCTCAATGTGAGAAATTAAAGGACATGCCCCCATGAATTTAACAATTTTTTCTTCCGGTGAGAAAAATGAACAGCCGGTTGCCGGACTTCCATGCCCGGCAACCGGCTGTTCCGCGTTTTGCGGGAGCCGTCATGTGCATTTGTCGGAGGGGCGGTCATGATGCGGCGAATAACGGCATTTCGTGCCGTTATTTGCCGCTCGCGGGCCGGTGGCGGGGCCATTAACGGCATACTGTGCCGTTAATGACGGCAGGGCGGGGGCCACCCCGCGCCAACCCCCTCCACGCGGACCACCCGAGCTACCCGCTTCACGCCACATGCGCGGGAATCCGCACCGTTACCTTCGTGCCGCGGCCGGGCTCGCTTTCCATCAGCAGTTCCGTGCCGTACGCGTACTTCAGCCGCTTGTTGATGTTCAGCAGGCCTACGCCCTGGCGGCCATCCAAGCCGACGGCGGACTGCCCGGACTGCCCGTCCGGCCGCCCGTTCCCCGTCACGCCTGCCATGCCGACGCCGTCGTCTTCGATCACGAACCGGTACTCGCCATCCGCCTCGTACGCCGACAGCCGGACCATCCCGCCTTCCACCCGGCCGCCGATCCCGTGCCGGATCGCGTTTTCGACGAGCGGCTGGATCAGCAGCGGCGGAATGCTGACCGAAAGCATCCCTTCCGCGATGTCCGCTTCGAACCGCAGCCGGTCCTTGAAACGCGCCTTCTCGATCTCGACATACGTCCGGATCAGGCTGAACTCCTCCTCGAACGTGATCCGGTGGTCCGCGTTGCTGAACCGGAAACTTCCGCGCAGATAGTCGGCCAGATCCGTCGTCAACCTGCGCGAGCGTTCCGCGTCCGTATAGCTCGAAGCGACGATGCTGTTCAGCACATTGTACAGAAAATGCGGCTTGATCTGCGACTGCAGAAACGCCACTTCCAGATCGACCGCCTTGGCGAGCGACTCTTTCATCGCCAGCAGGCTGCCGACCCGCGCCTTCAGCTCCGCCAGATCGAACGGCTTCGGCAGGAAATCGTTCGCACCCGCCTCGAACGCCGCCACCTTGTCCTGCGGACCGATCGCCGCCGTCACCATGAGCACGGGCAGCTCGGGCAGCGTTCACGTCCTGCGGATCTCCTGGCACACTTCATAGCCCGACAGCCCCGGCATCATCAGGTCGAGCACGACGAGGTCGATCCGGTTCGGCCTGGCGAGCTGCTCGAGCGCCTCTTGGCCGTTCTTGACGGCGATGACGTTGCAGCCCGTCGGCTCCAGTGCGTCCATCAGCACTTTCAGATTCAGGAAGGAATCGTCCACGATCAGAATCGTGTGCTTTCCCCGCTGATCCAGCAAAAAAGGTGTCTCGAACGCATACTCCTGCGTCATGACCGCAACCTCGCGCGAAACGGCAACCGTGTCCTTCTTCACTCCGCGGGGTGCAACCGGCAGCGTGAACGTAAACGTCGTGCCGGCGCCCTTCGCCGTGTCGACCGTGATCGCGCCGCCCTGCAGTTCGACCAACTGCCTCACGATCGACAACCCGAGCCCGAATCCCCGCTGTTCCGTCGTGTCGTCGAACGTCCGGAACGCCTCGAACAGGTGCGGGAGATGTTCCGGATCAATGCCTTCGCCCGTATCTTCGACCGACACCTCGATCATGCCGCCCTGCTCGACCGCGGAGACGACGATGCTGCCGTTCTCCGTATGCTTGATCGCGTTGTCGAGCAGATTGCCGATGATCTGGCCGAACCGGCTCTCATCGGCAAGCGCGAGCGGAAGCTGTTCCGGCACGCGGTTCTCGAGCCGGATGTTGCGGCCTTCACACAGGTACGAATAGACGCGGATCTGCATGCCGACGGCCGACCGCACATCGACCGCCCGAAGGTCGAGGGCCAGCTCGCCCTGCTTCAGCTTCGAGAAGTCCAGAATGTCGTACACCAGCCGCGTCAGCCGGTCGGCGATGCCCGTGATGAGCTGCAATTTCTCCCGCTGTTCGGCGGTCGGCGGCTGCGACGCGCTGTCAAGCATCGACCTCGAAATATGCATGATGCCGTGCAGCGGCGACTTGAACTCATGGGATGTTCTCGCCAGAAACTCGTCCTTCAGCTTGTCCGCCTTCAGCAGCCGGACGCTCAGCTCCCCGATCTTCCGGAACGCGTTCGAGAAGCGCAGCGACATGAGCAGCGCCAGCATGAGCAGCAGCACGAACGGTTCGAAAGGCGGCGCCGAGTGGACCGGCACCCCGAAATAGACGTTCAGATTTTGCACCAGCGCGTACATGTTCAGCGCGACGGCCGCCACGACCAGATACAGACTGCCCTCCGCCCTGCGGAATGACGCCAGCACGAACACGTAGACGGCGTACAGCATCGGGAAGGTGGCGTACACCGTGACCATCTGGCGGAAAAGATCCGTCGCGAACCGGGGGATGAAGCCGATTGCCCAGACCATGAGCACCGTCCCGGCCGCCAGCCCGATCCGGACGAGCCAACGCGAAACGTGCGGACGAAACGCCGTATACACGTACAGGAGAAAACCGGTACCTGCGCCGATCGCCGACATCATCTGGATGCGGAGGAACAACCAGAACGGCAGATCGCCGAACACGCCGAACAGCACCCGCTCGCCGCGCGTTGCGGTGAAGATGGCGACGCACAGGCACATCAACCCGAACACGATCAGGGAGCGGTCGTCCTTGCGCTGCGTGAACAGCCCGATGAAATAGAGCCCCATGATGAGAAACGCCGTCACGGCCACCCAGTCATGCGTGAGCGCCTTCTCCCGCAGAGCGGCAATCGATTCGGCGTCTCCCAGCCAGATCGACTCATTGATGCCGCCGCTGGCCGGAAAATGACGGTTGGCGACCTGCACGACAATCTCGTTCCAGCCCGGCTGCAGCGTGAACCAGGCGACAAACGGGCGATTCACCGCATCCGCGCTCCGCAAGCCTTCCGGATGGCCGCTGCCGCCGATCACCTCGCCGTTCACGATGATCCGGCCAGCCATCTGGATCGACGACGTTTTCAGCCCGTACACCGAACCGCCGTCATCCACCCGGACCCGCAGCCGGTAGGTCGCCTGCCCGAATGTCGGCATCTTGCCCGACCACGAACCGGGCACTTCGATCCGTTCAGGCGCCGGATCGCTCCCGGGTTCATCCGGCGCGAGGAGTTCTCCCGGATAAAACGCCCACTCCCCGTCCAGCGGAACGGCGCCCGCGTCCGCGAATCGCCATCCCGTCAGATCGAGCAGCCCGTTCTCCGCCTTCGGCGTCTCTTCTCCACCCGGCGAAAAAAGCGCAAAATAAAACCCGTACGTCGCCGCCACAATGACCAGCGTAACCGCCATCGCCGCAAGTTTTGTCTTCATCGTCCGCTCATCCGAACCAGCCCATTTGATCGCGCAACCGGATCGTCTCTTCTTCCAGCTCGAGCCCGAGCTGTCCGCGGACGGCCTCTTCCAGCCGGCGATAGACGTTCAGCGCCTCGTGCCGGTCCCCCGTCTCCAGGTTCAGCCGGATGAGTTCGCGGCCGTCCGCCTCGGATTCCGGCGCAATCGCAAGCACGCGCCGCAGGCAGTCCGCCGCGAGCGGCAATTCCCCCCGCCCGAGAAACTGGCGGTGCATCGTGCGCAGCGACCGGATATATTTCGCGTTGATCGCTTCCTGTCTGGCCGCGGCCCAGCCATAATCGCAGCCTTCCATGTATTCGCCCTGGTACAGCCGGTTGGCCTCGTCGTACAAACGCCTGTCCGGCTCATCCTTCGCCAGCATGGCGTCCAGCAGCCTCTCGAAGACCGCCGCATCGGACTCCGCGCCGTTCATCCGGATCGCGAAACCGCTCGCAACCTTCTCCACGGCCAGTGGAACGCCGTGCTCCTGCAGCGTCCTGCGCAGGTAGGACAGGCAGGTGTACAGATACGTTTTCGCCTTCTTCACGTCGTGCCCCGGCCAGATCGCTTCCACGATCAGCTCGGTATCGGCGGGCTTTCCTTCGTGATGGATCAGGAAAGCGCATACTTCTTTCTCCTTGTTGATTTTCCAGGAGAGGGGCAGGCCATCTTCCTCCGGCATCCCGATCGCGAATCCGCCCATGCAGCGGATGGAAGGGCGCAGCCGTTCTCCGGAACGGGAAGGGGACGCGGCTTCCCGGAGGCGTGCCACCGTCTGCTGCAGCCGGCTCAGCGTGATCAGCTTGAGCAGATAATCCGTCGATCGCACTTCGAAGGCTTCGACCGCGTATTCCGGATACGCCGTCGTGAACACGATCGGGATGCGGGGCAGTTTCTCCCGGATTCGCCTCGCCGCCTCCATGCCGGTCATGCCCGGCATCTGGTTGTCCAGGAAAACGGCATCCACGGACGCCGTGTCCAGCGATTCGAGCGCCCTCAGCGCATTCGCGTATTTGCCGATCACCTCGACATCTCCGATCTGTTTCAGCAGAATCTCCATCAGATTGAGCGCGTCTTCTTCATCGTCGACGAGCAGCACCCGGATCATGAATCAGTCTCCTTTGATGTTTGCGGCACAAGTCCTGTCTATGTATTCCACGGCAAAGCGCCAATTCCTTGAAGTATGTCGAATTTTGCGGAATAAACCCTTACGGCCCGCGCCCGTTTATGTAAAGCGACCTTTACGTAAAGACTGCTTTACATTATAATCATGATTGAAACGCTCGGCGTGACGCGACGAACTTCCGAGGTGGGGCATGTGAAGAACAGACTTCCGGAGTACCGAAAAAAACACAACCTGTCCCAGGACAAACTGGCCGAGATGCTTGACGTGACGCGGCAAACCATCATTTCGATCGAGAAGGGCAAGTACAATCCGTCGCTTCCGCTCGCCATCAGAATCGCCCGCATCTTCCAAACCACGGTGGAAGACATTTTCATTATCGACGAATAAAGAAAGGAGCTCGATCATGTTATCCCGAAACCTGCTGATTCTCATCGGCTTCGGCTGGCTGGTGCTTGGCGGCTTTGCGACACTGGTTCCGATGTTGGCCGGCGGCGCCAGGAACTACGAAAACTTCTTTGTCGTCGCCAGCCTGGCGATCATCAGCTTCGCGATGGCGTACCTGGCTCCCCATCTGCGGCGCAAGGACGAACGGATCCGGTACATCCGTCAGAAAGGCGCCTTCTACACCTCCGTCCTGGCGTTCGTTTACTGTGGCGTTCTGTGGCTTTTGACCCATCTCGGTTATGTCGAGATCAACGCCAAACAGTCCATTCTCATTTTGCTGTCGCTCATCAGCTCCACCCTGTTCGTGTCATGGATCATCCTGGCGCGGAAGCATTGAGGCATGGGCCGCATGGTTCATGGCGAGAACACAACCCTCCCGTGGGGTGGTATGCCGAATGGTCGGAATCGCGGAAAACCTCAAATTGAATGACCGGCTGCATCTGGATGTGCAATACGAAACCTTGATCAAAGACGGAATCATCCTGTCGCTTTCGAAGATCGAATTCAGAATTCTGTACTGTCTCACCATGAACCGGAACCGGATCGTGTCTTTCGACAAACTGATCGATTTCGCCTGGAAATGGAGCTCCACCGTAACCAGGCGCGAACTGTACGTTTATATCACCAGGCTCAGAAAAAAATTGGATGACAACCTGAAAATCATTTGCGTTCGCAACAGAGGCTACATGATGACGGAGTGAGCAGTCTCACGCACCGGCCGGTCCCGGCCCGGTGTCTTTTTTTGTCGTCCGCATGGAGAAAGATCGTCGATAGTGTCGAAAAGCGGCGAAATGATTAACATTCTTAAAGCGCATGTTCGCAATGGATATGCTATACCTGAAATGAAAGCGTTTTATGGGAGGTGGAAGACCGAAGCATCAGCCGTTGGACATATTTCCGATTCCAATCTTACCGGATCAAAAGGAGGAGATGAATGATGAAAAAAATTTGGCTTTTGCTGCTCTCGTCGATTTTCTGTGTCATCACCGTTGCCGACGGTACAGGCAGTGCGCATTCCTCGCATTCGCCTTCTTCCGGGGCGGAGCAATTTGCGGAAATGATCGCCTACTATCACGATCTTGCGATCGATCTTTCCGACGACGAATTTGCGCAACTGAAATCCGTCATTCTCCGGCAATGGGATGAGGGCGAAATCACAACCGTCGAATCGCGGGACAACTTTGATTTTGACAAGATCAGGGGAGTTGCCTTCGACGATGAAGCGACGAACCTGAAAGCGTACTATGTATTCATTCCGTTCCGGGAATCGGCCGGCCACTATATGCCGCTCAGCGGCATCACTTTCGCCTTCTCGGGTGACAAAACCATCGTCCAGGCTCACGAAGTCATTATTGATGAAGAAGAAAACGCGCTCGACATCAACATCTACAGCAACGGGGCGTTGATCGGTGCGGCGTCGGTAGATGCGTCGCAACCGGACCGTGACGGCGGCATGATCAGGCCTTTCGGCTACTGGGAGGATGTGGCGGAATGTCTCCAGCAGTTCGGAGCGAACGGACCGCTCGTCGCATCCGCGCTTGCGACCTGCACGGCTGTCTGCTCGCTGACGGGGCCGGCCGGTTGTGCGGCTTGCCTGGGCATCTATCTGGCGGTTGACGCGGGCATCATCGTCGGCTGCCTGATTCCCTGATTCATGAGAAAAGGCGGGACCCGAGGGTCCCGCCTTTCCGTCTTGCTAGATAAGCCCCGCATTCCGCAGCAACCGTTGAGCGAGCGCCGCGGCTTCCGCTCTCGTCAACCCGTCTTGCGGCGCCAGCGTTCCGCCGGATCTGCCGGTTGCGATGCCGCCCCGCAAGGCGTCCGCAACCCCGCTTCGCGCCCATGCCGACACATCGGCGGCGTCGGCGAACCGGGAAAGCGGATCGTCCGCCGAAGACGGCTGCTTCAGCCCCGTGACGGCCATGGCCCGCGACAGGATGGTCATCGCCTGCTCGCGTGTCACCTTCTCGTCCGGTCGGAACGTGCCATCCGCATATCCGTCGATCAGCCCGTAGGCACGGGCGGTCAGGACGGCGCCGTTGTACCAGTCGGATTCGTGCACATCCGCGAACGGCGCCTTGCCTTCCTCCGGCTTCAGCCCCAGCGCCCGGATGATGATCGCCGCGAATTCCGCGCGCGTCACCTCCCGTTCGGGTTCGTACAGGTTGCCCCCGACTCCCCCGATCACCATCCGCGATCCCATGTCGTTGACCGCATCTCGCGCCCAGTGGCCCGCAACATCGGCGAATTCCACCGGATGCCAGACGACGGTGTACGTGCTGTTCGTCAGGCTGCTTACGATCGCGTAATAGCGCCCGTCGATCCGTTCGACCCTGGTCGGCACGTGCCGCACGGCGCCGTCCGGGTCGACGGCGACGGCGGTCGTGATGCGCTCCGGATCCGCCCCGTCCGGGATCGCGATCATCCGCTCCACGTAGGCGGTGAACGTCGCGACTTCAATTACCGAATCTTCATGCACGGCCCGGACCGTGAATTCGATCGGCGGGACGACCGGCGTGAACGATCCGTCAGCCGCGGCGTTCTCCACCAGCCGGATCGATTCCGCCGAAGGTTCGGCGATCTCGATCTGCATCTTGATGTCTTGCAGGGCGACCTCCGATCCGATCCGGCCGGCGATGGCGCCGATATGGATCTGTCCGGCAGGCAGCGTATAGACGGCGCGGTCCGTCCGGATCTCCAGAACGGCTTCATGGTCTTCCATCGCCTTGACCATTTGCCCGTTCAGTTCCCCGACGGCGATCTCCGACCCGGTGCCGACCGGAATGGTGACCCTGGTTCCCGGACCTTCCGCCGCGAGCCGCTCTTCCAGCCGGGATTCGTCGAGGGTGATGGTGGTCACGGTCCGGCCGTTCCGCGTCCCGGTCGTGGCGGTCCCCGCGCTTTCGGCCTTGCCGTTCACCAGCACATACACGCCGGTGGTGCCGGTATTGCCGGTCGGTGGGCCGGATGGCTCGGGATTCGACGGCTGTGAAGGAGACGGATTGCCGCCGCCGGATTTCCGCGGCACGACCGCGTTCGACGGCGCCGAAGCTTCCCCGGCGCCAACCTTGTTGACCGCCTTCACCGTGAAGGTGTAGCTCGTGCCGTTCGTCAGGCCTGTGACGGTGATCGGACCGGATGTGCCGGATGCCGTCTTGCCGCCCGGTGAAGCGGTGACCACATATTCCGTGATCGGGCTGCCGCCGCTTTCGGCAGGAGCCATGAAGGTTACGGTCGCCTGCCCGTCTCCCGCGGACGCCGCGACGTTCGTCGGAGCACCCGGAACGGTCATCGGCGTCGCTTCCGCCTCGTTCGATACGGTGACTTCGCTGCCGCCTTTCATCGCCCGGATTTTGAAGGAATACGTGGTGCCGTTCGTCAACCCTTCCGCCGTGAACGCCGTTGCGGTCAAGGTGGCGATCGGTGTATGCCCGTATGAGCCCCCCGCCTCCCGCCGGTAGATTTCGTAGGCGTCCGCCTCGGGAATCGCGTTCCAGACCAGGTCGACTGTCCGATTGCCCGCCGTCGCTTCAAGCTTCACTTCAGTCGCGGGCACCGTCGAGAACGTCCAGGCTGTTCTGTCCGCAATGGCCGCGAGCTCATTGCCCGCCCGGTCGACGAACGCACCCTGGTCGATCGTGACATAATAGTCCGTGCCGAATGCGAGTTCGGACGGCAGCGTGATGGATGCCGCCGCACCGTTCACCGCCGCGGCGCCCGCATCCACGTCGGCCGCGAGCGTGTCGTCCGATTTCCGGACCCGGATCTTCTTGCCCGCGACCGCACTTACCGGCTCGCTGAATGTCAGCTCCAGTTTCACGTCCACCGCCACGTTCTTCCCGCCGCTGACGGGCGTCTTCCCGGTGATGGCCGGAGCGGTCTCGTCGACAAATTCGTAGGCGCCCATGTCGACCGCGCCATACCGTTTGCGCGGCCCGCCCGCAAGGTCGGTGGTGACCGCCGACAGGTCCGGCGTCGCCCCGGCCTGAAATGCGCTGTCGCTTCCCGCGTCGACCGCCGGGGACGTCTCCGCCACCCGATAGTCGCCGGCCGTGGTCGGCGCATCGTCTGCCTTCACGGGATTCCTGAACAGGGGATCGGCGTCGATGTTGCCGTCGTTGTCCGTTCCGATCGAGGCGTTCCAATCCTCCCCGCTGCCGCCTGAACCTTCGATCAGACTGTGCGCGAAGAGGAACTTCGAGCTTGAACCCGACACATTCTTGCCGTCAGACGCGCCATTGCCCCGGATGATGCTGTTGCGAACGGCCGCAACGCCGTTTCCGGAATCCTGGGCGTACATGCCGCCGCCGACTGCCGCCGAGTTCCCGCCGATCGTCACATTCGTCAGGGTCGGATTGCCGCCGAGCAGGACGAATCCGCCGCCCGATTCGGTCGCCTTGTTCCCGCTGATGAGCACATTGGTCAGCGTCGAGTTGCCGCCTACATTGTAGAACCCGCCGCCGTATTTGGCCTGGTTGCCGGCGAATGTCACGTTGACCAGAGACGCGGCTGCCGCGGCGTAGATTCCGCCGCCGTTCTCTTGGGCGATGTTACCCGTGAAAGAAACATCCTGCAGCTTTATCGAGCCGCCCGCAATCCACAATCCACCGGCGTGTTGATCCGAGGTATTTCCGTCAAACGATACATTCTGAAGCGTCACGGTACCCGCGCCTATCATCATCCCGCCGGCGACAGAACCCGTGTGATTTCCTTTGATGGTGACGTCTTTCAGCGTTGTCGTGTTGGCGGTGACCATCCCGCCGGCCCTCAAGCCGGAGCTGTTGCCTTCCACCGTCACGCGCGTCAGCTCGAGGACGGCCCCGGGTATCGATCCGACATGGTATATCCCGCCGCCGAGCCCGCCGGAAGCGGTGGCGGTGTTGTCCTTGATGACGGAGTCCCTGATGATGACCGACCCTGCGCTGTAGAACCCGCCGCCGCCTTGTGTTGTCGTATTTCCCTGCAGAGTCGAATTTTGCATTTCCACAGTACCGCTCTGAACATACAATCCTCCGCCCATGGGCGACGAGTTGCTTTCCAGCACAACATTCGACAGGGTCATCTTGGCGGTTGGGGTTGCAGGATCGGTCAAGTCGATATTGATATATAGCCCGCCGCCTGCAGCTTCGGATTTGTTCCCTCTGATCGTGGCATTTTCCAGCTCCGGACCACCCATGTCGTACATGCCGCCGCCCAGATTCCCGGCGTTGTCCGTAACCAGCAGATTGCGCAGCTTCGGTCTGCCGGACTCGTTGAGGATGCCTCCGCCTTTTCCGTCTCCATATCTCGCATCCCCGCCCTTGATCGTAAAGCCGTCCAGAATGGCGGTGTTGTCAAGCGCGAGATCCGCGGTATTGCGGATCACATGATAGACATTGTCGTTCCGGTTGTTGCCGAAGTCTCCCGGAATGTCATTCATGCCCGTATCGCCGCTCAGGATCGTCGGGTAATTCGTCCAGTTCCGGTCATCCATGCCCGTATCCGGATCCGGGTTGGCCGGGAACCCGCCGTAGATGGCGACGCCGTTCTTCATCCGGAACGCGCGGTAGCGGTCGCCCGTGCCGCCCGTTTCCTGCGTGGGATAATACGTCCCCTCCGCGACCCAAACCTGCGATCCTGCCGGAGCGCCGTCGATCGCTTGTTGAAGCTCGTCACCGCGAAAAGCCGTCTCCCAGGACTTCCCGTCCCTCGCGTATACGCCTCCGGTTACCGTCACATGGATGATCGTCCCGGAATCCGCCGCGGATGCGATCCCCGCCCCCGCCGGCTGCAACAGTTGAAACATTCCGCCGAAGGCCAGCAGGATCGCGAGCGACAGGTTCACCCGTCCCCGCAGCCATCTCCTCGTCAATCGGTCGCCCATGGTTCGCGCCGCACCTCCAAATATCGACAATGCTGTATCTTCCCCGGATTATACGAAACGGCACATTAATAAAACCTTAAGCGAGGACGGACGGCGGCTGACGGCTTCCGTTCCGCCGGAAGCGAATGCACCGGATATCCGGATATTCGTACAAGCATCTTGCATGCCCGCAGCATCCAATAAAGAGAATGGACCGGCGAAGGGAGGGGGCGTGATGTCCGGCAGATGCGGTTATCCCGGATGCGGATGCGGCCATCCGGAAGAAGGATATCCACTGGCTTGCTGCAGTCCGCGGCTGAGAACCGGTCCGACGGGACCGACCGGACCGACCGGACCGACCGGCGCCACGGGACCGACCGGACCGACGGGGGATACGGGACCAACGGGACCCGCCGGAGAGATCGGCCCCGCCGGCGCCACGGGTCCGACCGGGGATACGGGACCGACGGGTGCGACAGGCCCGACCGGGCCGACGGGAGATACGGGGCCGGCCGGACCGACAGGGCCCACTGGCGCGACAGGCCCGACCGGCGCCACGGGCCCTACCGGCCCCACCGGGGACACCGGTCCCGTCTTCGCGACGGAGGGATTCTCGGCCATGATTCCGGCGCTGTCCCTCAACGCGTCGGGTACACTCACCGGCTGGACAGTCACCGCCCCCTGGTACGGCCACCCGAATTTCAACGCCGCCACCGGCGTGTTTACCGTTCCTTCCACGGGACGGTACGCGATCTCGGCAACCATCAACTATGTCACCACGGTGGCGGTGTCGATCTCCCTCGGCCCCGGCATCAATCCGTATTTTGCGGTGCAGCGCACGTCTCCCTCGACCGAAGATCTGATCACCGGCCTGCTGCCGGTGCTGAACATCAGCGCGATCGTCACGCTTCGCGGACTGCTGGGCAACGGCTGCGTCACGCTTGCCGGTGATCTCCTGCTCAACGCGGGCGACACGATCATCCTGTTCTACAACTCGACCGGGGCCACCGTGACGCTGCAGCTCGGCAACAGCGGGGCCAACGGCATCTTCTGGTCCGTCCATCGCATCGCCTGAATACGCGTGGATTCACATGCCGGCGGCCTCCGACATTCAATAAAGCAGACATCCGTCGAAGTGGTGGTCCGCCATGGGCTTCAACATTCGCTGCCGGCCTTGTCTGCTGTGCCGATGCTCCGTCTGCACACGCAAGCGGAGAAAATGTGCGCGCCGCCGCGGCCGCTGTCGCCGGAGAAGACGGCGCGGCGGCCGGGCACGGACGCCGCCGATGCCGTTCATCCCGCCGTACCGCCATCATCACGCTCCCGGCGATCCTCCCGACCCGGCAAACGGAGGAAACAGCACGCCTCCGAACACGGCCAATTCGGCCTTTACCCAGACCTGCTGCGGCAACATTCTCATCACCGGCGACACCCCCGGCGTGCTGATCTGGGAGCGGGACGCTTCGCTGCGGGTTTCGGCGGTGCAGGCCACCGTGTACGCACGGCCGGAGAACACGGAACCGATCCGCCTGCTGATCGAAGCCGACGAACTGCTGGAAATGGACGTCGCGCCGGGCAACACCGTCAATTATCTGGGGCATCGGATCAGGAGGCTCCGGGTGACGGTGCCGGGCGCCGGACCCGCGACCTTCGCGGAAGGGAAATACGCCGTCACCGTCAACGGTTGAACCGGAGATGCCGGCGCATGGCGGACGGTCGGAGTCCTGCCGGCAAAATGGGATCGTGTCTTCCCGGCATTTGACCAGGCCGTTCGGGCATTTGCAGCACTATATTGAAGTAATGTTTGCGCTGGAGGGATGAATGCATGGGATGCTGCGGAAATGAGATGGCGATGAGCTGCTGCCCGGACAAGAAATACGTGCAGGACAAAGTCTGCACACCCTGGAACGGCACGGTGGATGATGCCGCACTCGACATCGTCGTATACAACAACAATGTCAGCCAGAACATTTACGGCTCCGGGTATGTGCAGTACGATGTCGGACCGGCCGACATTACCCTTACGGTCCTGGATGCAGCGGGTGGCACGTTGAGCACCACGACGCTGGCTCCGGGTACGAGTACGTCCTTCACCTATCGCCGGTTCTCCACCATCCAGCTCACGCTGCCCGCCACGGCCGGCACGTACCAGGGCGAATTCTGCATCACGCCCCGGTACGCGATTTGAACGGCTCATCGGTCATTCCGGCATCGTTTCCCCCTGTTGACCCGGTTCAATCCGACGCAAAAAATACGGTCGATCAGGACGGCTGTCCCGCTCGACCGTTCGTGTTTTCACGCAGAACGCGCGCGTAAAATTTCCGGTTGTGCAAGACGCTCGGATGGTTCGGCACGTACGACGCGGCCTTCTCGTTGTGGAGGAGGCCCAGCTCGTGTTTTCCCAGCCGGGAATAGCATACGGCGAGCTGCAGGTGGGGCATCCACGTCGTCATCGCCGGATTGCGCATGCCCATCGCGTCCTCGGGGACAGGCAGCCGGGTGGCCATCTGAAACCAGAAAATCGCCTGATCCACCTTGCCGCGGTCCAGGAAATATTCGCCCAGCCGGTAGCAGCATTCGCCGCGGGGGCGGTCATGGAGGAAACTGCGGCACAGCGCCTGAAATTCCTTCCGGTCGTCCTTCCGTTGCCGGTAGCAATCCGCCAGCTTCAGACAAGCCTGAATGTTGTCCTCCACCCAGCCCCGGCCCGTGTCCAGAAACCGCTCATAGTATTCGCAAGCTTCCTCGTAGTGCCCGTGGTCTCTCAGCTCGTTGGCAAAATAATAGAGGTCCCGCGGAGAAAAGGCCTCCCCCTTCGCCTGACGCGCACGGTAAATGCGAAGATTCCGGTCCGTGTAGGCTTTCTGCTTGGCATGCGTGACGCAGACGTCGCTGTGGAAAACGGGACCGCTCACTTCGAGATATTCATGCACGGGACCGATCCATTTGAAGTTGCAGGCCCGCTTCACCAGCCGGTTGCGCCGCAGGGAGAAGGTCGGCTTTCCGGATTCGTCCACCGCGAGGATGTACGGCATCGTGACCGTGTTGTACACGGGATCGAGCGTCCGCTTCAGTTCGGCCAGCCGCCTGCCGTCTTCCGGCAGCAGCATGTCGTCGGCGTCCAGCCACAGAATGTAGTCCCGGGTCGCCTTGGAGAACGCGAAATTCCGCGCCGCGGCGAAATCGTCGATCCAGACGAAGTCGTATACCGCGGCGCCGTACTCCCGGGCGATCGCCTTCGTGCGATCCGTCGATCCGGTATCGACAATGACGATTTCGTCCACATGGGGGGCGACGGAATCCAGACATCTGCCCAGCACCGCTTCCTCATCCCGGACGATCATGCACAGGCTGATCGCGATCAACGCCACAACCCTCCATTTCCCGCAAAGCTTCCGGATAATCCGGCCTGAGCTCCAGCGCCTTCGCGAACGCTTCCCGGGCTTCACCGTGCCTGCCCAGCCGCCGAAGGCAGCGCCCGATGTGGTACCAGGCCATGAAACTGCCCGAGCCGTGGCAAGTCAAATGCGCCGTACCGCCGTCGCCCAGCCGCAGGCAATGGCGGAACACCGGCAGCGCCTCGTCCGCCCTGTCCAGATGCAGCAGGATGATGCCTTTGTACAGGTGCAGATCCACATAATCGGGATGGAGCCGGATGGCCGCGTCGATGCCGCGCGCGGCTTCTCCGTACCGGCCCGCTTCGATGAGCGCGGCGTATTTGAGCCTGTACAGCAGCGAAGGGGGCAGCTTCCGCCGCTCCAGGAAGCGCAGGATGGCGCGCTGCACGAAGTCCAGCGCCTCGTCGAGCCGGCCCAGCCGGTACAATTCGCCGGCCGCGTGATAGTCCAGCCAGGGATCGTAGTCCGGCTCGCGCTGCATCGACCGGCTGATCAGACGCAGGTTGCGGACGGACTTGCTTTTTTCCCGGACGGGATCGTCCATGTAGCCGTAATGGTGGATGACGGCGGGAAGATGCACGATCGCATCCGCGGAGAACTCCGGAATGCGCATGAGCTGCTCATGGATGGCGTTCCGGAAGCGCAGTTTCGGCGAGTTCCGGAACAGCCGGTGCTGCGCCAGGCGATTGGAACGGGACGGGTCCGGCGGATCGCCGCCGTAATAGTTCACGACCGTAAGCGACGCCAGCCATTTGTCCGTCCCGAGGATGTCCCGGACCGCCTGACGGCCATCCGGATCCAGCCGTTCGTCCGCATCCAGCCACAGAATCCAGTCTCCGGACGCCCGTTCGAGGCTGTAATTCCGCGCTTCCGCAAAATCATCGTTCCATGCGCGTTCATAGACTTTGGCCCCGCACCGCTCGGCCAGTTCCGGCGTCGAATCGCGGGACCCCGTGTCCACCACGATCATCTCGTCCGCCACGTCCCGGACGCTGTCCAGGCACGCTGCGATCCATTTCGCTTCGTCGCGCACGATCATGCATAGCGACAAACGGGGCTTTCGGGTCACGCCCGCTTCGACCTCCGATTCGTTATGTAGAAAGGGGCTTCTCCGGAACGGAGCATGCCTTCCGGGAAGCCGGGATGATGGGCCGGACTTACGTCAGGGCGATGCCGATGCCGCCGCTGCAGTATCCGGCGAGGGTGACGGCCAGCCCCGAGGTCGCGGAGAAGACAGCGAGCAATCGGGTCTGCGCGGAGACCGGGATATTCAGGCCGGTCGCGTTAACGGTCGCCGTATCCCCGATGCTCAGGATGCCGGGCAGGACGGCGGTCACCGACGCGCCGGGGATCGGCGAGAAAATGTTGCTGAGCGGCGATTGGGACGCGTAGATCTGCATCGTCAGGTCAATGTCGTCCAGCAGCGAAAGTGCGGCGGTGACGCTGAAGAAAGCGGTCAGCGACGTGATCACGCCGTCCTGCGGCATCTGGAACGCGTAGTTCGTCGCCACTCCGGCCCCGCCGATCAGGCTGATGTTGCCGCCGACCAGCGATACGCCGGCAAAGCTCGAGCCGAATCCGACAAGCGCCGTGGTGCCGACAAGATTGCCGATCAATCCCGTCAACGCGACGGGCGCCCCGGAGGCAAGCGGGACAAGCGCGCTCGTCCCCGCCAAGCCATCCGATCCCGTAGGTCCGGTCGGGCCGGTATCGCCCGTCGGCCCCGTCGGACCGGTATCGCCTGTCGGTCCCGTCGGACCAATCGGCCCTTCCGGTCCCGCATCGCCTGTCGGGCCGGTCGGTCCTGTCGGGCCCGTATCCCCGGTCGGGCCGGTCGGGCCCGTCGGCCCCGTGGGACCGGTATCCCCCGTCGGACCGGTCGGACCCGTGGGTCCCGTCGGACCTGTGGCGCCGGCAGCCGCGATCAGCAGATAATCCGGCGAAGTATCCGGCGTTCCGACCGGCGGCGCCGAGACGACGATGTAGGTGCTTCCCTCATAGACGACGACCTGACCTACGGGGTACCCCGGCGCTTCATCGGGGTCGAAGATGACGATCCCCTCGAAACCGGCACCCGTCGGTCCGGTCGGGCCCGTATCCCCCGTCGGTCCGGTCGGACCGGTCGGTCCCGTAGGCCCCGTCGGCCCCGTTGCACCCGCCGGACCAATCGGCCCTTCCGGCCCCGGATCGCCTGTCGGTCCGGTCGGGCCCGTATCCCCCGTCGCACCCGTCGGGCCGGTCGGGCCCGTCGGGCCGCCGGCAGGCCCCGTCGGGCCGGTCGGACCGGTCGGACCGACCATGGTCGGCGAAGTCAGGGCCGTCTCCAGCGCCCCCGCGAGAAAAAACTCCTTCCTGACAATCTCGCGCAAGGTGGAGTTGACGCTGTTGTTCATCGCCAGAATGTTCTCGATCGTCACTTCCGGCGGCGTGACGCCGGGCAGCGTCCCCAGGGCGTATTGCAGCTTCTCGCCTTCGGTGTTGATGATATGACTGAGCCCCAGCTCTTGCATGGCGATGGCGGAAATGAGCAAGGAGATGGCATCATCCCGAGAGATCGAGATCGTTGGCGTAATGTTGGGCAGATTCGCCTGAGACACCAACAGACACCTCCCGAAACCGGAAATCTCGACCGTGAAACGCGACAGAAAGGTTCAACAGTCTATTTATGTATATCCGCAAGGTGCCGGTTGGTGCGGGCAGACGCCTGCCCCCGCAGGGAATTTTTGCCCCATGAAAAAAAGCCGAACAACGTCGGCTTATCCCGGAATGCCCGTTCGGATCATCTTGTTCAGCCACGGCCGGGGATAGCGGATTTGCCGCCGCACGAACGCGTACCTGCTGATCCGGAAATCCCGCAGGCCGGCAAGCCAATGCTGCAGCAGCCCGATCTGGCGAAGGTTCGCTCTCCGTTCCCACTTCCCGCAATACCGTGCCGCCAGCCACGCCCTCTCCAGCCGCTCCAGTTCGCGTTCCAGCGCCGCCGGGCGGGACAAATCCGGCATGTCCGGAAGGAGCGCCCGGCACAGCACCCGCCAGCGCCGCGCATGGATCAGAAGTTCGTGAAGCTGCTGCAGCGCCACGAAGGACGCGAAGCCGTACCATTTCACGCGCGCGTCGCCGCATGCGCCCGATTGCATCAGGAGGTGGAGCCGGCGGAGCAGTCGGCAAAGCGCGACGCCCCATTGGTTTCCGCTGCTCCAGAGGGTGGATGTCGCCAGCTCCATCGTTCGGGCCAGCTCCGGACCCATGGTGCGTTCTGACAACCGGTGCAAAATCCGGTGGTGTTTCGCGACCAGGATGGCCAGCAGCGCGTTCAGTTCACCGATCCAACCGGCGCGGCCCAGCAGCTCCGGCATTCCGTCCGGCCCGATGCCGGAACGGTCCCCATCCTCGCGGAACGAGCGCTCCATCCAGCGGATCATGCCGTCGGCGAACGCTTCCAGCAGGTTCGCGTATACCATGCCCGTCGCGGCATACGATTCGCAAAGCTGGAGAAAGCGGTCCCGGTCATCGGGCAATGCCATCCCGAACAGGTGGTCACTCCGTATTTCCATCATAGCCCGGATCCTCGTCCATGCCGAGAATGTCTTCAAGTTTGCACAGCAGAAGAAGCTGATTCTTCATCACGCTGCGCAGAATGTGGTCGACCGACTTGCCGATCATCAGCAGCGCCTCCAGACAGCCTTCTTCGGAGACGAGAACCTGCCGGATCTTCTCACCCTCGGCGCTCAGGATGTTCGCCAGACCGATCTCCTCCATTGCGACGGACGCCAGCAACAGATGGTAGACTTCTTCCCTGGTGAGCGTAATGTGCGGGTTGATATCGGGGACTGTCGGGAGTGACATGGACGCCGCCTCCATGGTTGGTTATTTTCGTCCTGCACGCCGATTGGACAGCAGGATCAGTTCCAAAGTATGAGGCGTCCTGTACAAATATGCCCCGATTGTCCGGTCGCGCCTTCACGCCGGTCCCCGGGTCCCCGCTTTTTCGCCCAACACCTTGTGGAAATAAGCGCGATTGTAGAGGACGCTTGGGTGATCGGGCCTGTACTTCGCCGCCTCTTCGTTGCAGGCGTGCGCCTTGTCGATGTCCCCGAGGCGATCGTAACAGACACTGAGCTGGAGATGCGGCAGCCAGGTCCGGGACGGGTGATCGATCCATCCGCCGGCGTCCGGCTCTTCCTCCCGGTATCGCACGGCCGCCTCAAACCAGAAGACGGCCTGGCGGTGCTTCCCCTCCTCGAGGAACGACGTGCCGAGCTGGCACAGCGCCTCGGGAGGCGGCATCATCAGGGAGAACAGGTCCAGCAGCATCCGCTGCTGCTTCTTCCTGTCGCCCGCGGCGCCGTAACAGGCCGCCAGCCGCATGTGCGCCTCGGCCCGCTCATCCGGCGATCCCTGATCCGCGGCCAGAAATTTCTCGAACCAGGGAATCGCCTCATCGTGCCGGCCGTGATCCGCCAGCCCGATCGCATACCCGAGAAGATCGCGCGGACCGAGATCGGCTCCCTTCTCCAGCAGCCGCGCGTACAGTTCCAGCCTTCGGTCGTCCGCATCCTTCGATGCCCGCCGCGAAATGCCGATATCCGAGCGCAGCGTCTTCCCCGTGACCTGCAGCCGCTCATGACCGGCGCCTTCCCAGCGGAAGCCGCAAGCGCGGCGGACCAGCCGGTGACGCTTGCGGCTGAGCAGCGGCCGGCCGTTCTCCTGCCAGACGAGATGATGGTCCATGAGCACGCTGTCGACGTCCGGCGGAATCTGTTTGAGCAGCTCGAGCAGTTTGAACCGGTCCTCCCGCTCGATCACATCGTCCGCATCCAGCCACAGGATGTAGTCCATCGTCGCCTGTGCGAAGGCGTCATTGCGCGCGGCGGACCAGTCGTCGTTCCAATCGAAGCGGAACACGCGGGCCCCATGCGCGGCGGCGACCTCCGCCGTGCGGCCGCCCCCGCCCGCATCCACCACGATGATCTCGTCCGCGATGCCCTCCGCCGAACGGAGGCACCGGTCGAGGTTGTCTTCGTCATCCTTCACGACGATGCACAGGCTGACGCGGGTCCGCCGCAGGTCGGCCTGGTAGTGGGTCTCGATGAACCGGTATCCCCCTTCGAGATCCGCCGAGCGGTACAGATGATACGCCGGCGTCCGCGTATCCACGTACAGCCGGAAACCGAGCACCGCCGCGCGGATGCAGAAGTGGCGGTCTTCCCCCGGCATCGAGAGATTGGGAATATACTCGAACCGGACGCCCCGGGTCAGGGCGGACCGGCTGACGAGCGTGCACGCCCCCAGCCCGCCGACCTCATGGATGCCGGGCTTCTTCAACTTCTCGAGAAAAGCTTCGGCCTCCGCAGCCTGCCGCGCCTTGTCCGACCGCGCCGGACTTCTCGCCCGCACCATGCTGTACTGGTCCGATTGCCACACCTGGGGCATCGGCACGTCGTCTTCCCGCCATTTCGTCCAGAAAATGCAACTGATGATGTCCTTGTCCGCCTGCAGGAGATGGATCAGCGAATCCGGATGCACCAGCAGATCGGAATCGATGAACCAGACGTAATCGAAGCCTTCCCTGATCGCTTCCCGGATGATCTCGTCCTTCATCCGGCCCACCCGCTCCATGTTGTCCTCCGTCCAGTAGTGGGTGGACTCGTCAACGACGTACCGCATGTGCTGGCCGTACCGGCTGATTTTCACGTTCGGCTGCGACGCCTGGAATTGCCGGAGGATCGCCGACGATTCTTCCCGCTCGTTGTCGTCGACAAAATGGTAGTGCACTTCGCAATCATCCGGCTTTCGCACGTGCTGCACCGTATAGAGGAACATCCGCAAAATTTCGGGCTTCTGCTGTACCGGACTGGCAATGAGAATCTTCATGGCTCTGCCGCTCCCCTCCCGTGGCGACCGGGCTCCCGACGCGTCATTTGACTCGGACGATGGTCAGTGTCGCCCCCGCTCCGTCAAACAAGCTGGTCGTGCGGCCGGGGCCGAAGATTTTGACCGACAGATTGCTGCCCGACGCGAGCGGTACGATGACGGTGCTCGTGTAGCCGGTGTTGTCCGAGCTCGTGAGCATGGCGGGCGCGTAGATCACATTGTTGATCGTCAGCGCGATGAAATCCGAAGCGGCCAGCCCGATGTTCACCATCCAGGTGACGAGGTAGTGGCCGGTCGCAGGCACGGTGAACACCGTGTTCGCGGCGTTCTTCATCACGCCGCTGAGCACCTGGTTGTCCGGGAAACGGATCGCCGTTCCGGCGCTGTCGATCTCCACGGTCTGGTTGGACGTGCTGGCGGCGAACGCGTGCGTGGCGGTCCATGCGGGATGCGCGGATGCGTTCGTCCCCGCCGTTCCCTGGCCGGATTTCGTTCCGGTACCCGCCCTGTCCGCGTTCAGCAGCCCGAGAACCGTCTCCAGTTTCGAATAGAGGTGCATCTCGTTTTTCATGGCGGTATTGAGCGTCTGCCTGACCGACTCGTTCATTGCCAGCATCTGATCGATGGTCGGAGGAGCAGGCGGCGACGTCCCCGGCAGCCTGCCGAGCATATACTGGATTTTCTCGCCCTCCGCGTTGAGGATATGGCTGAGGCCCAGCTCCTCCAGGGCGATGGACGACAGCAGCAGATTGATCGCATCGTCGCGGTCGATCGAGATGACGGGCGTAATGTTCGGAATGTTCGGGGCCGACATGCGTTTCACCCCTCTCGCGAAATCTTGCCGATGGTATACTGTATTGTCCGAGTTCCCGTCTTAGACTTCCTCACCGATGCCCTGCGCTCTGCAAGACGCCGAAGGCCGGAAAACGCGCAAGGCCGGCCGGGACGACAGTCCCGACCGGCCCTGGTTTCGTTTCCGCCTTTGCGTTCACAGCATCCCCTCGATGACGCGCGGCATGGCATACAGGGAGCATTGCTTCTCCACCGCGCCGAGCTCGTGGGCGACCTTCGGCATGCCGTACACGACGGAGGATGCCTCATCCTGGCCGACCGTCCGGGCACCCTTGCGGCGCATGGCGAGCAATCCTTTCGCCCCGTCGTACCCCATGCCCGTCAGGATGACGCCGATCGAACGGCTGCCCGCCTCCCGCGCCACCGATTCGAACAGGACGTCGATCGAGGGGCAATGCCGGTTCACCTTCTCCCCGTCAAAGACCTCCACCGTGAACCGGTCGCCCGACCGCTTCACCCGCATGTGCCGCTCGCCCGGCGCGATCAGCACGGTGCCGCTCTCCACCCGGTCGCCGGTCTTCGCTTCCTTCACCTCGAACGCCAGCGAACGGTTCAGCCGTTCGGCGAACATGCGCGAGAACTTCCCGGGGATATGCTGGACGATGACGATGCCGGGCACGTCGACCGGCAGCGCCTTGAGCAGCGTGTAGATCGCCTCGGTCCCTCCGGTGGACGCGCCGATGGCAATAAGCTTCGGCGCCGGCCTGACGGGATTTGCGCCGGCGCCGGTCGGCGGCTTCATCGCGCGCGCCGCGCCCGGAACGGCTTCGCCGGACATCGGACCGCCGGACCGCACGATTTTGGCCCGGGACGCAACCCGGATCTTCTCGGCCAGCTCTTCCACGAACCGCTCCACCCGCCCCGGCCCGGCATCGGGCTTCGGGATGAAGTCGACCGCGCCGGCGTTCATCGCGTCGAATACGGTCGAGCTGACGGCGCTCATCACGATGACCGGCAGCGGATATTGCGGCAGCAATTTCCGCAGGAACTCGATGCCGTTCATCTTCGGCATGTGGACATCGCAGACCATCACGTCCGGATGGTACGCCAGAATCCGGTCTCTCGCTTCGTAGGGATCGGCCGCCGTGGCGACAACGCCGATGCCGGGCACGGCCGCGAGGCCTGCCGCGAGCAATTGGCGGAACACCGCGGAGTCATCGACGACGAGCACCCTGATCGTCTTCTGCATGGGCGGTCGGACAGCCCCTTTCCTCATTCCTTGCGGTAAACCGACGGTTTCACGTACTTGAACGGCGATTCGAACCGGTTGATCGTCTCCGAATGGCCGATGAACAGGTAACCCCCCGGCACCAGACTGTCGTAAAATTTGCGAATCAACTGCCTGCGCGTATGCTCATCAAAGTAGATCATCACATTCCGGCAGAAGATGACATGAAAACGCCTGCGGAAGGGGAACGGGTCCATCAGGTTGAAGCGGCGGAACACCACTTCCTTCCGGATCCGGCCGGTCACCGCGTACTGATCCGTCCCGTGCGGGACGAAGTAGGAGAGACGCCACCGCTTCGGCAGAAGCTCGACGGACTCGGCGGGATAGACGCCGCGGACGGCCTGCCGGATCACATGCTCCGAGATGTCGGTGGCAAGGAGCGTCGTATCCCATCCCGTCCGGGCGCTGTCCAGATACTCATCGATCAGCATCGCCAGCGTATACGGTTCTTCTCCCGTGGAGCAGCCGGCGCTCCACACCCGAAGATCCTTGTCTTTCAGCCGGGGCATGATCTCGGGCAGCACCCTGTCCCGGAAATAATCGAAATGATCGGCTTCACGCATGAAAAACGTATGGTTGGTCGTCAGACGGTTGATCAGCGTCACGGCGGCCTGGCCGGTGCGGTCGGCCGTCACGTAGTCCAGATAGTCGGTGAAGCTCTTCATGTTCAGCGTCTGCAGGACGCGGCCGAGCCTTCCCAGCACGAGCATCTTCTTCTCCTTGCCCAGATGAAGGCCGAAACTCTGCTTGACATAAGCGGCCAGGCGCTCGAACTCCTTCTCCGTAATTCCGATCATGACATCGCCCCGCTCCGCAACGGAAAAGAGAGCCGGATGGCTCTCTCCCCGCTCATGACGAATATTTGCCGAACTCATGGTCGCTGAGCGCGATCTTCGTGTGACGAACCTTCGCGACCGGCTCCGGCATGGCGTCCTGCGAAACCGCCGCGGCTTGCCGGTCATTCACGGATTGCGGGTATCCGCCATGAACCCTGCGCAGCTTGAACCGTCTCACCTGGTCGTTCAGCAGGTTGGCTTGCGCGGACAGCTCCTCGCTCGTCGCGGCACCTTCCTCGAGGTTCGCCGAAGTCTGCTGCACGACCTGCGACACCTGCATGATGCCCTGATTGATCTGGTTGATGCCGATCGCCTGTTCGTTGGACGCCGTCGCGATGCTGTCGACCAGCGCGGCGACCTTGGACACGTCGTCGACGATCTGCTGCAGCGCGTTCGCGGTTTCCTGCGCGATCTTCGTACCGGTGTCCGCCTTCCGGATCGAGCCTTCGATGAGCTCGGTCGTCTCCTTCGCCGCGTTGGCGGAACGCGCCGCCAGATTGCGGACTTCCTCCGCCACGACGGCGAAGCCTTTGCCGTGCTGTCCGGCCCTGGCCGCCTCCACCGCGGCGTTGAGCGCGAGAATGTTCGTCTGGAACGCGATCTCGTCGATCACCTTGATGATCTTGGAGATGTTCTGGGATGCCAGGTTGATCTCGTCCATCGCGTTCAGCATTTCTTTCATCTGCGTGTTGCCGTTCAGCGCGTTCCGCTTGGCGGCTTCGGCCAGCTCGTTGGCCTGGTTCGACGAATCCGCGTTCTGCTGGGTCTGCGAGGAGATCTCCTCGATCGATGCCGTAAGCTGCTCCACGGAGCTGGCCTGCTCGGTCGCGCCCTGCGACAGCGAGACGGAGAGCTCGGAAATCTGTCTCGCGCCGGCGGCGACCTGGTCGGACGCGGTCTGGATGTTGCTCATGATCTCGTTGAGGTTGTCGCTCATTTTCCGGAACGCGTCCGCGAGCTGTCCGATCTCGTCCTTGCTCTCGATGTCGACGTTCACGTCCAGATCGCCGTCGGCGATCCGGTCGGCGGCTTCCACCAGCTTGCCCACAGGCTTGCTGATCATGCGCGAGACCACGACCCCGAACAGGATGGACACGATGAACAGGATGACGACGGTCACGATCATGGTCACTTTCGTGGTGTCGGTTTGGGCTGCAAGCGCTGCGGCCTGGTTTTTGCCGTTCGTCTTCCGTTGTTCGAACATGTCATTGATCGCGGAGTTGGTGGCGTTGGCGATTTCCTCACCTTCCGTCGTCATGAGGGCGATCGCCTGGTCGTTCTGGCCGGACAGCGACAATTCGATGACCCGGTTTCGCGTCGTTTTGTAGTTCTCGAACGACTGCAGCAGCGATTCGAACTGCCGCATCGTTTCTTCCTTGCGAATGGACGCCCGGAATTCCTCGAAATCGTGCTTGATCGCGGCGTCCAGCTCTTCGATTTCGGCGGCCAGCCGCTCCTTCGTCGCCCGGTCGTCGACCAGCAGGATGTTGGCCACTTTCACGCGGCCCGCATTGAAATCCATGCCGGCGGAGCCCAGATTGCCGAGCGAAATGCCGTAGTCCTCGTACATCGCCGCATATTCCGTGTCCACATTCTCCATGTTGTAGATGCCGAATACGCCGAGAACGCCCGCAATCAAAGCGACAATGACAAACGCCGAAATCAGTTTCGTCGCGATTCTCAGGTTGTTGAACCATTTCATGTTCCATCCGCTCCCGTATCCGTCAATTGTTGAGCAGTTGTTCCGTCTCTTCGTCGGTCAGCAATTTCTCGCAATCGAGCAGCAGCTTGACTTCGCCGGCCGCCTGGCCGATGCCCATGATGAACCGGTTGCCGCGACGGGTCAGATCCGGCGGAGCCGCGACCGCGGCGGCGGGGATGTTGACGACCTCGGCAACGCTGTCGACGATCAGGCCGATCGACAGGTCGTGAATGTCGACCACGATGATGCACGTCCGCTCCATGTATTCCCGGAAAGGCTTGTTGAATCGCACCCGCATGTCCATGACCGGAATGATCTTGCCGCGCAGATTGATGATGCCGCGCACGAATTCGGGCATGTCCGGAACGGGCGTAATCTTCTGCAAGCCGATGATCTCCGTGACATGGCGGATCTCGATCCCGTAGGCATCTCCGTCCACGACGAACGTCAGATACTTGTCCTTCTGCGAATCTTCTTCCTCAAGAACCGTCTGGCTCGCCACGGTGTCCGACATGTTCACTCTCTCCTTCATGCTTTAGGTTGAACAGCCCCTGGATGTCCAGAATGAGGCTGATGCTTCCGTCACCCAGCAGCGTACAGCCGGAAATGCCCCTCACCCGGTTCAGCTTCCGGATGTACGGGGGCAGCGCCTTGACGACCACCTGCTGCTGGCCGACCAGCTCATCGACGAACAGGCAGAGGCCGCGTCCGTCCTGCTCCACCATCATCAGCACGCCGTCCGGGATATTCGGCCTGCCGCCGGCGACGCGGAATAGCCTGTCCACGCGCAGAATCGGGTAGCATTCCCCACGGACCATGATCATCTCGTTGCCGTCGGGATCGGAGATGATGTCGCCGGCCTGCGCCTTGAACGACTCCCGGATCGCCGTCGTCGGGATCGTGTACAGCGCGTCGCCCACCCGGGCGTTCATGCCGTCGATGATCGCGAGCGTCAGCGGAATCTTGATCGTGAACACCGTGCCTTCGCCGGTCCGGCTGTCGACGGTGATCGTTCCGCCCACTTCGGCGATGTTCTGCTGAACCACATCCATGCCGACGCCCCGGCCGCTGTACTCCGTGATCTCCTCCTTGGTCGAGAAGCCCGGCAGGAAGATCAACTGGAAGATTTCCTTGTCGGACATGTCCTCTTCCGGCCTGTAGAGCAGTCCGGCCGCCTTCGCCTTCTGGAGAATCTTCTCCCGGTTCAGGCCGCGGCCGTCGTCCCGCACCAGAATCAGCACTTCGCCGCCGTTGTTCAGCGCCTCGAGCGTAATCACCCCCGTCTCCGGCTTGCCCGCCTCCGCGCGCTCTTCGGCGGTTTCCAGTCCGTGGTCGACCGCGTTCCGGACGAGGTGCATCAGCGGGTCCGTGATGTGCTCGATGATGTTCTTGTCCACTTCCGTCTCTTCGCCGACCAGCCGCAGCGTCACGTTCTTCCCGAGCTTGCGGCTCATGTCGCGGACGATGCGGTTCATGCGCTGGAACGTGGTGGCCAGCGGAACCATCCGGATCTCCATGACCTTGTCCTGGATTTCCTTCGTAATCTTCTGCAGATGTCTGGCCGCCTTCTGGAATTGCTCCAGATTCAGCCCGACGATCTCCGGATTCTGCGTGACCATCGCTTCCGCGATCACCAGCTCTCCGACCAGATCCATCAGCTCGTCCAGCTTGTCCACGCTCACATGGATCGTCGTGCCCTGATGCGCGGCGGCCGGATGGCGGACTTCCCGGTTCGGCTGGCGGGCGGTATTGCCGGTCTGCGGAGCGCCGCCATCGTCCCTGACCGCGGGTTCATCCGATGCCGGACGCGCTTCCGGTTGCTCCGCATCCGGCTCCCGCTCCCTTCCGTCCGGAAGAAGCGCCTCTTCCCGCTCCCCGTCCGCACCTTCCTCCGCGGGGATTTCCCGCAACTCCAGCTCCTTCAGGTAGCTGATGCTCGAGAGCTCGACATACAGCTCTTTGTAGTCCCGGTCCGTCGTCATGTGCAACCGGAAACCGTGATCCCGGATCACGGCGTCGGCTTCGGGATCGTTCAGCAGATTTTCCGGCACGTGATGAAAATCCGTCAGCCAATCCTTGATCTTGAAGAACGCCTGGTACGCCCGGATGTTCGCCATCTCGCAGTCGTCCGTGAAGTACAGCCTGGCCTCGTATTGACGCAGACCGCCGTATCCTTCCGCGCCGGCTTCCGCCCCGCCGTCCGTACCGCCAGACCCGCGGCTGAGCGTCTCCAGCAGCCAGTCCACCTTGCCGATCACGCTCGAGGCCTCCCCGTCGGCGGGCTCGCCGTTCCGGAGCTTGTGCAGCTCCACCTTGGTGAAATCCACCCCCTCCAGCATCAGGTCGGACAGTTCGGACCAGTCCGCCGGCCGGGAAGGGTTGTCCCGCAAATACGAGAAAAGATCTTCCAGTGCATGCGCAAGGGCGGCGATATTGTGGTACTGCATCATGGAAGAGGAACCCTTGATCGTATGCATGATGCGGAAAATTTCGTGGATCGCCTCTTCCGTGAACTCGCCGTCGTGCTCGCAAGCGAGAATCAATTCCTCGAGTTGGTCGACAAGCTGTGTGGCCTCCGTCAAATACGCTTCGAAAATCGGATCCCCGCGCTGGTCACTCATCCTACCTCTCCCCGTGTGCAGTGAATATCTGAACGCAAAAAAGCCCTCCAGACACGGACATGACTCAAGGGCTTCGCGCGAACACGCCAAAAAGCGTGCAACATGACTGTAAGCGAGCAACTTACGGCCTGACGGCCGGCAACCTGGCGATCATAGTTCAACGGACATTGAACCTTAGACCCATGGCTTTGCGTCACTGCCTTTCGACAGTTTTGCCCTTAATCATGCTATTCAATTATCCACCATGCGTAAATATTTACAATTTGAAGTGATAAACCCATATTCTGAATATTATTATTCTCTAAAACCTATTTTACTGACGATTATAAAAAATTACAAGTCAAATTAGTAAAAATTTCATGCCATAATTCATCTGTATTACAGCGTCGTTATAATGCTTTTGCACTATAATTACAATCCGCTTTCATGACCGTACCTTCCGTTATCCGTTCACGGGTCTTTGTTTCCGATGTTTGCTTCGGTCTGGTAAAACGCGCACAGCCCTTCGACGGCAAGGCGCCCGCATCCCGCGATGACAAGAAAAAAGAAGAACGCCGCCGGGGCGTTCTTCTTCCGCAGATTTTCATGTTTTTTCTAGGACACCTGCTCGAACTGGCTGTTGTACAGCTCCGCATAATGGCCGTTCTTCGCGAGCAGCTCCTCGTGCGTCCCGCTCTCGACGATGTCGCCGTCCTTCATGAACAGGATCAGGTCGGCGTTGCGGATGGTGGACAGCCGGTGGGCGATGACGAAGGAGGTGCGACCGGCCATCAATTTGTCCATCGCCTCCTGAATTTGGACTTCCGTGCGCGTGTCGACCGAACTGGTCGCTTCGTCGAGGATGAGCATCGGCGCATTCTCGACCATTGCGCGCGCGATCGTGATCAGCTGCTTCTGTCCCGCGGACAGATTCACCTTGTCGTCCAGCACGGTGTCGTAGCCGTTCGGCAGGCTGCGGATGAAGTGATGCAGTCCGACGGCCCGGCAGGCCCGCTCGACCTCTTCGTCGGTCACGCCCTGCTTGGCATAGACGATGTTCTCGCGGATCGTCCCCTCGAACAGCCACGTATCCTGCAGCACCATGCAGAACAGGCTGTGCACGTTCTCCCGCGTCAGATCCTTGATCGACACGCCGTCGATCAGGATGTCGCCGCTGTTCATCTCGTTGAAGCGCATGAGCAGGTTGACGAGCGTCGTCTTGCCCGCCCCGGTCGGTCCGACGATCGCGATCTTCTGGCCGGCCTTCGCGTGCGCGGAGAAATCCTTGATGACGATCTTGTCCGTACCCTCGTAACCGAAGCGCACATGGCGGAACTCGACGTCGCCACGGACGTTGTCAAGCCGGGCCGTCTTGCCGCTCTCGTCCGACATTTCCTCTTCCCCGAGGAACTCGAATACACGCTCGGCCGCTGCGGCAGCCGACTGCAGGCTCGTGCCGATCTGGGCGAACTGCTGCAGCGGGTTGGTGAAGAGCCGGATGTACACCATGAACGCGACGATCGTGCCGAAGCTCGTGTGGCCGTTCGTGGCGAGCAGCGCGCCGACGATGCAGACGACAACGTAGCCGAAGTTGCCGACGAAGCCCATGAGCGGCATCATCAGGCCGGACAGAAACTGTGATTTCCAGGCGCTCGTGTAGAGCTGCTCATTGATCTCGTTGAATTTCCGCCGCGCCTCCCGCTCGCCGTTGTAGGCTTTCACGACGGTGTGGCCGGCGAACATTTCCTCCACGTACCCGTTCACCCTGCCGGTATGCTGCTGCACGGCCGCGAAATGCTTCTGCGACACGCCCATGATGCGCGACATGAGGAAGAAGCCGATGAACGTGGACAGGATGGCCGAGAGCGCCATGATCCAGTTCGTGTAAAACATCATGACGAGCGCGCCGACGAAAGTGGTGATCGCGTTGATGAACGAGCCGATGCTGTTGTTCATCATCTGGCCGATCAGATCGACGTCGTTCGTGACGCGGCTGAGCACGTCGCCGGTGGAGTTCCGGTTGAAGTAAGACAGCGGCAGGCGGTTGATTTTGCGCGAGATGTCGCTCCGGAGCCGCCTTGACACGCGCTGCGTCACGGTCGCCATGATGAACCCCTGGATGTAGTTGAACAGCAGGGACAGCACGTACAGCACCGCGAGGAAGGTGCCCACCCGGGCAACCGCGTCGATGTCGATGCCGGTCATCATGCCGGCCGCGATGATGTCGGTGATCTCGCTCAGCTTGTCGGGGCCGATGATGTTGAATACGGCGCCGAAGAACCCGAGGACGAGCGCGACGATGATGCCCGGCAGATATTGGCCGATATAACCGAACAATTTGCGCACCGCGCCGCGGAAATCCTTCGGCTTGCCGCCCGGCATCATGCCGAACGGCCCGCCGTGCGGTCCTCCGGGCCTGCGCGGCCGCCGGTCGTTGTCGCCGATGTTGTATTCACGCCTGCCGCTCATGGGCCAATTCCTCCTTCGACAGCTGCGAATAGGCGATCTCCTGGTAGGTCGGGCAGTTCTCCATCAATTCGTCATGCGTACCGATGCCGACGACCCGTCCCTCATCGATGACGATGATCTTGTCGGCGTTCCGGATCGTACCGATGCGCTGCGCGACGATGAGCACGGTCGTCCCCTTCGTCTCCCGCGCGAGCGCTTCGCGGAGCGCGCGGTCCGTCCGATAGTCGAGCGCGGAGAACGAATCGTCGAAGATGAGAATTTCGGGCTTGCGGAAGATGGCCCGCGCGATGGACAGCCGCTGCTTCTGCCCACCGGACAGGTTATTGCCGCCCTGCGCGACCTTGCCTTCATACTGCCCTTCCATCTTCTCGACGAAATCCCGGCTTTGCGCGATTTCAATCGCCCGTCTTACGGCAGCCGTCTCATCTTGAGCGTCATCGCCGACTCCGTCTCTCCGGCCGTACGCCACGTTGGAACTGACCGTTCCGCTGAACAACACCGCCCGTTGCGACACGTAGCCGATACGGTAGCGCAGCGCTTCGAGCGTATATTCCTTGACGTTGCGGCCGGCTACCAGCACTTCGCCCTCGGTAGCGTCGTAGAATCGCGGGATCAGGTTGACGAGCGTCGTCTTGCCGCTGCCCGTCGCGCCGATGAACGCCACCGTCTCTCCCTTGCGGGCGGTGAAGCTGATATCGCGGAGCACATAGTCGGCGGCGTCCGGGTATTTGAAACTGACGTTCCGGAATTCGATTTCCCCTTCGGCTCCGGGCTTGCCTTCGGTCTCGGCGCCGTCTTCGATGCTCACTTCGGTGTCCAGCACCTCGAGAATCCGCCTGGCGGCCACCGCCGCGCGTGGCAGCATGACGAAGACCATACTGAGCATCATGAAGGAGAAGATGACCTGCATCGCGTAGGACGAGAACACGACCATGTCGGAGAACAGGAAGATCCGATCCTCCATCCGGGCCGCCTGGATTACGTAGGCGCCGATCCAGTAGATGGACAGCGACATGCCCGACATGATGAAGCCCATTCCCGGGAACATGATGGCCAGCGTACGGAACGCGGTCAGGTTGACGTTCGTCAGATCTTCGTTCGCCTTCTCGAACTTCCCCGTCTGGTAGCTCTCCGCGTTATAGGCGCGCACAACGCGGATGCCCGTCAGATTCTCGCGCGTCACGCGGTTCAGGTTGTCGGTGAGCGCCTGAATCTTCCGGAACCGGGGCAGCGTGACCGAGGTTACTGCGGCCAACATGATGACCAGCACCAGTACCGCCACGCCGGTCGCCGCCGTCCACTCCCAGTTCTTGCCGGAAATTTTGACCACGGCCCAGACGGCCATGATCGGCGCCCGCACCAGCACCTGCAGCCCCATCGCGATCAGGATCTGCACCTGGTTGATGTCGTTGGTCGTCCGGGTGATGAGGCTCGCGATCGAGAATCGGTTGACCTCCGACATGGAGAACGACATCGTCTTGTCGAACAGCGCGCTCCTGAGGCGCATGGACAGGCCGGCCGCCACCCTCGCCGCGAAATAGCCGACCACCATCGCGCACGCCATGCCGCCGATCGCGCACAGCAGCATGTACGCGCCGTTCAGCACGATCTCGCCCATGTTGGAGCCTTCGGACTGGACGAGCACGGTGACCTTCGACATGTAGCCGGGCAGCTTCAGATCCAGCCACACCGACGCCACGATGAAGACGACCGCGATCGCGAGATAAAGCCATTCCGTCCGGCGCAGATACCTGAATATCCTGAGCATCGCATCCTCCCCTTCGTCAGCGTGTCCATTTCAATCTTCCTCGGGTGCCATCTCATGAATCCGCTTGAGGATGCGGACGAATTCCCGAGCGTCGCGCTCCCCCAGCCTGCGCAGCAGCCGTTCCATGCCGCGCTTCGCCTCTTCATGCCGGCCGAGCGCGAAAGCTCTGCCTTCTTCGGTCACGTGCACGAGCACCCGCCGCCTGTCGGCCTCATCCCGCCTCCGCTCGATGAATCGCTTGCGCTCCAGGCTCTTCAGAGCGGCGGCCACGCGGCCGGTCGTAATCCGCAGCCACCGGCTGAGCTCGCCCGCCGAGACGCCGTCCCGACGGTGCGTCAGATACATCAGAATGCCCAGTTCGCCGTGGGTGATGCCCCTCGGCTCCTCGGGAAACGGGGGACGCCTCGAGCGGCGCATGGACTCGAACAACTCTTCGACCAGCCGGCGATAATCCATGAACGGTCCTCCTCCCCGCGCGCAGGCATAAATATCTTACAATAAAAGCTTTTAGTATAAGCTATTGTACCGCCGGCGGCGGCCGGAGGTCAACTCGGGAGCGGAAGCGGTCAATATCATCTTCCGCGCGGAAGGTTGACCCCTGACAGATTATTGCCCAAGCAATAAACTGTCGATCGTCCGCAGCCAAAATTCGCTAAAATCAAACTTTCCCTCCTTTCGCCGGGCTCGATGCCTTGAAAAACCGACATTCCGCTTCCTATAATGGAGGCGATCTCTTTCCGACGGGGTGAAACGGATGTCGTTCCGCATGGTCCGAACTATTTAGTCTCCCGGGCCGGGTCAACACGCGTGCCGGCCGCCAAGGGAGAAGTCTGCCCTTTTGGAGATGTGAGGGTTTGAACGTCGGATGGCGGGAATCGCATGACGTTTTCCCAACGGAAGGAGAAACGAACATGAATGCGTCAGATTACAAAGCGCTTTACGAGCAGATCGGCGAGCTGAGCGGATGGGATTTCAGCCGCGTAAACTGCGTGACGGAGGGCCGCGGCCCGGATTTCTACGAGGAAGTCCGGAAGACGTGCAGGAAAACGGACCTGCTGCTCGACATCGGCACCGGCGGAGGGGAGAAGGTGCTGCCGCTGGCGAATGACGTGCTGCTGCTCGTCGGCATCGACCAGGATGCCGAAATGGTGGAGGCGGCGCTCCGAAACGCCGCCGCGAGCGGCGCGCCGAATGTCCGCTTTCTCAAGATGGAGGCGGAGCGGCTGGAATTCCCCGAAGGTTTCTTCCATGTCGTCTCGTGCAGGCAGTCGGAGTTCGACGCCAAAGAAGCCGCACGGGTGCTCGTCCCGGGCGGCCGGTTCCTGACGCAGCAGGTCAGCGAGGGCGACAAGCTGAACATCAAGCAGGCGTTCGGCAGGAAGATCGGAAAGCCCGGCGCTTTGCGGGACCGGTACGTCCGTGAATTGAAGGAAGCGGGTTTCCGCGACATTGATGTGATCGAGTTCACCATCATCGAGTACTATCAGTCGCCGGCGGATCTCATTTTTCTGTTGAAGCATACGCCCACCCTGCACGACTTCGGGCAGAAGGAAGAGCATTTCGAGATCCTTGAGCGGTTCATCCGGGAGAACCGGACGGAAAAAGGCATCCGGACGAACATGGAGCGCTTCATCCTCACGGCCCGGAAACCGTGACCGCGCGAAAATGAGAAAGAAGGATACCCGGCCATCGGGTATCCTTCGTCTTGTTCGGCAACCGTAACGTCAACGGACCGTTTCTCTATATACGAATCGACCGGAACACAAGCCCCTTGACCATTCGCCTTCAAACCTTGCGTCTACAGCAAATTCCGGAACAGGCTCTCCAGATCATCGACCATCGCCAGACCGTTCACGAGCACCCGCCCGTCGGGCGCAAGCCGCACTTCAAGCCGGTTCGGAATCTCGTGCAGCCGATTCTTCAGATGAACATACCGATCCGTCAGAAAATGATACCGCTGGTTCGACTCCCCCACCCACGGTCGGCTTAAGTCGAATAACGGACGATTGATCCATGATGGCGCGCGACCTCCGACAGATGATATACAAAGCAAGCTTCCGGTCCGTTCCGGAAAAAGGAGGTTGCGACGATGGGCCAATTGAGCTGGCATGAATCGTACCTCGGCAGGCGATGGGCGACGCGAAGCTGATCAACGTGGCGTGCAGGGGGATCATTTTGGATGGGGAAGGAAACGTGCTGCTCGTCCGGCGGGCGGACAACGGGCGCTGGGTCATGCCCGCCGGCGCGATGGAGCTGGACGAGTCGGTGCTGGACGCCCTGAATCGGGAGATGCGGGAAGAGACCGGTCTCGAAGTCGAGGAGGCGGAGCTCGTCGCGGTCTATTCCGATCCGGAGCGGTACTCCTACCGGTCGTGGGGCTGCGACTCTCAGATGCTCGCGTTCGTCTTCGCCGTGACCCGGAGGTCGGGCGAACTTGTCCGCCAGACGCCCGAAACCGTCGATGCCGCGTTCTTCGATCCGGACGATCTGCCGGAGGACGTCCCTGCGCTCTACATCGAGACGATCGAGGATTTGAAGGCGTACCGGCGGACCGGCAAGGTCATCGTGAAATAAAAACGCATCTCTCCCAGTGCCGACTTCGCTTCCAGATTATCCTGTTCCATCCAATTATGACATGGAAAAACCTTGTCACGGCAGGCAGGATTGAATACGCTACACATTAACACCCTTCTATCGAAATCATTCATTCGGAGGAATCATCTTGAAAAAAATCGCTGTGCTGATTTTGCTGCTTGCCGCAACGGTCATTGCCGCCTGCTCCAAATCCGGCAACAACGAAATTTTGGGCCGCTGGGTCATTGTGGAAGTGCGGGACAAAGTACAGACAAGCAATTATTTTCAACAGCGGATACGCGAACAGTCCGTCAAAGTCAATTTCCCGATCGGTTCCGCCATCGAGTTCATGAAGAAAGGCCTCGCCCATGCGAACGGCATCAGCATCGAATACGATTTCCCGGAAAAAGGCAAGCTCCGGATGCGTACGGGAAACGGCGCGCCGGACACGATGGTCGATTACGTGATCAACGGGGATCGGATGGAGTGGGATTATGGAGAAGTGATTGTGACGTTCGCAAGGGAAGGCGGCGCGGGCCGGAAGGGGTCTTCGGACAAAGACGCCGGGGACGGGAATCAGGCTGAAAATCCGGACGGCGGCGGATCGGCTGAATTCTATGAACCGCTGCCCGACGATTACAAGAAGCTGGCGGCGGAAGTGTTCGCGAAGCTTCCGGGCACCTGGGTCGGCTACGCGTTCGACAACCGCCAACGGATCGAAGTGACGATCCCCGACCTGAATTTGTCCGGCGCTGTGGGCGCATTGGGCGATTACATGGACGGGAGATTCATCCCCCAAATCGCCATAACGGATATAACGGCCACGGTGTCGCTGAAGCCCAACGGGGACATCCCCGCGGACGAATCGTTTACGCCGGCGGATGCCGTTTTAGAAATCAAGGGCAATCTGCGTCTCTACCGAAAGTCCGGTGATGATGATTATACTGCTCAGGTTTTTCTCTCGGATGAAAGGAATTGGATCAAAAAAGACGAGCGCGCCGAGCTCGATCGTTTCTCGCTTGACTTTGAAGTCAAGGCCGGCCAACCCGAAGGTCCGGGGGAAGGGACCGTATATCCCTGGAAAGAAGCGCTGACCGGCATGACGAAAGTGGAGTAATCCGGACCGCGTGCCGGCGGTGG
Source organism: Thermobacillus sp. (assembly GCF_003390775.1). Classification (NCBI taxonomy): domain Bacteria; kingdom Bacillati; phylum Bacillota; class Bacilli; order Caryophanales; family Paenibacillaceae; genus Thermobacillus; species Thermobacillus sp. The sequence continues at coordinate 105,862 of NZ_QEWA01000034.1, forward strand.
TAATCAAATCAAACAGCGTCGGGCATTCGCCCGGCGCTTTCTACAACCGCCACCAATCAATCGGCACGAACAGGATCGGCGTCAGAATCGCCGAGCACGCCATTGCGAACCCGCTGACCGAACCCTGGATCTCCGGCGCGTTGGCCGTAATGCGAAAGATTAAAACCCGTTGATTGCTCCGTTCAGCCGAAAAGACGACAGGATGGTTTCCATTACACTTTCCGCTACATCCTCGCTGCTGAAAAGAAAGCCGTATGAGAGGCCGCTTTCCTTAACCGTCACATACCAGCGTGTTTCGTCGTACCGCCAATCCGGGTCCAGTTCCGCGGCCGGTTTCGTATGAATCAACCGGATGCTGTAAAGATGGACTTCTCCGTTCTGAATTGCCAACAAATCATCGCGTTGCCGAAAATCCGTCTGCTCCGAATGATTGGGTTTAAAATCTTTCCATGTTTCGGCATCGAACCAACCCAGTATCTCGGTCTCCCCGATTTTCTTGTCGTTCAGCAGGAAATAGAAAAAGTCTTGGAAATAACCCTTCTCAATACGCCAGTCGACCGGAACGGCAACTGTAAATGCGTTCGCCTCCACCATTTGATATCCTTCGGGCACAACAAACGGCGGTTGCGTTGCCAGCGATTCATCCGCTTTCGTTGGAGACTCCTCAACGTTTACCGGCGGTTCTTGGGCCGTCGAAGGCGTTTCCTTGTCATAATCCGGCCGGTCCATGGCGATCTCCCCGGCTCTTTTCTGACCGCAGGCGGAAATCATTGCCATTGCCATTATCAAAACAATCAATGCCGCTTTCAAAGTATTATTCATGAACATTCCCATCTCTCGTTAAAACTTGTGGAAAAAGGGAACATACCAAAAATACTTGGCATGTTCCCTCCCCGTTATCTTATCATAATAACCTGACAATAAACAGGGCTGTTCACGTAATAGTTCCGAACGTGCAATCGATAGACTTGACCGGGGTTCAGCACAACTTTGGAGATAAGAGAATAAGCTCCTGTCCCATAGTCATCATCAGATGCTATCAATTGACCGTTTGAATTGTATAACTCCAACACCGTGTCAGTTAATGTACCGTAAGGCAAAGTTTCAAAGCTTGTTGGCCGGCCATCACCCGTAATAAAGTAATTGTATGAAGTTCCGCCATTGGGATAACCGAGCGTCGTAATCGTTTGCGGAGTTGCCGCGGAAAGATAAATGCCGCAATAAACCGGACTGGTACCATTGTAGCTTCGAACCTTGATATAGTAAGTTCCGCTTCCCATATAATATGAACTAATTCGCGAATAATTGCCACCGCCGCTGTCATCATCATACCTAAGCAGTCTTAAATTGGCATCGTAAAGTTCAAGATACGTGTCTGTCTCCGGACCATAAGGAACAGTTTCAATATCGACGCTTCTGTTTTGTCCCGTTACTTTGAACCACCATTCTTTTTGACCATAAACGGTTGAATAATAAGTCAAACTATCCCCGGCTGTCCATGAAGTGCTGGTGTAGAAAAAGGGAGAGATATCACCGATTGATTTATTGGATTGGTCATAATAATTTTCGATCAAGAAGCGCAGTTCGCCGTCGGACGCATTTGTGTAGCCTTCCGCGAGCTTCACATCGTTTCGCTGCTCGACAAGTTTCAAATCATACTGCGGTTCGGCTTCCACTTCGATCGAGATATCTTCGGTGAACGTTCCCGCATCGGAGTTCACCGTGACGGTGTAATGATAGACCGTGTCAGGCTGCAGCCGGACAGTCGGAATAATGTACGCTGTTACGCTCACTCCCGGCAGAAGGGTTGCCGGAACGCCGGACAATTCAAAGTTCGCATTGTCAGACAGGGTGACAGATGGATACAGCGTACGGTTGCCGGTATTCTCCAGCGTCAACTCAACCTTTGCGTCTTGGAACCCGGCATTGTGCGGCAGCGTCAGACTGGTCTTGTCGACACTGGCATCCAGTTGATCGTTCGCTACATTGACCGTGATGATCTGGTACTTCGAGATTTTTCCGTCTGTATCGCTGATCATGACGACCGCGGTATGGGTGCCTTTCGCAAGCCCAGACTTCGGCTGGATATACGCCGTGACCTCGCTGTTCACATTCAGGGTCGACGGGAAGTTCGAGACGACATTGAGAATGCTCGTGTCGCTCGCTGTGATCGAAAGTCCGTTGATCGGCTTTTCTCCCGTATTCTTGATCGTCACGGTGATCGGATAAGCCGGCCCGCCTTCTTCTATCTCGAACTCCGTAGCCGAGTACGTGGCGGTTACATCCACGATGGACTTCCGGATGCCGTAACGGAACGCTTCGACCCGGGTATTCTCCGGCTGATCCGTTTTGCTCGCATCGCGGTAGGTCACTTCTACGCGGATATCATGGAGTCCCGCATCGAGATCCGCCAGATCGAGCTCATATTCGTCTGTCATATCTGCAATCGGCGCCCACGTGCTGTCGTCCGATGCTTTGATATACCATTCGATGCCGACATCGACAACCGTCGGATCAACGTCCTGGTTCAGGTCCACCTGGACGATTTTTTGACCCGGCTCCAGATCAACAAACCATCCGCTCGTTTCGGTCGGTCGATCCGGCTTGTGGACGATCATTTCCGGATACTTGACCACCGTGCCCGCGGCGTACGGATCATAGGACAGCCTGACCTTCTGGATGTCCCCCGTTTGCCTCAGGAACAGCAGGCTGTTCCCCGTCGCGGACATATCCGCGATATCCGGCCAGGACACGACCAGCCTGAGGGTCCAGTGGATGCCGTCGTACGAGGTGTAGACATTGCCGTCCCCGGTCAGCGCGACGAAAACCCCGCTAGCGAAGACCACTTTCTCAACTTCGCTCTGAGCGCCGGCCAAATCGCCCTTGACCTTGCCCGTGTAGATCAGCTCATCCCGGTACTGGTAGCCGGAACCTTTGATAACGTCGCGGAATACACGCACTTCACCGCCGGCATTCATCAGGACTTGACGTTCGTTGCCTTCCGCCAATGCGATGTAGGGATGGTAGTCGGTTCCAAGGCTGCCGTTTACGTTTACGTCGTAGATTTTGTAAGCACGATTGTTGAGATCGGTGATATCGTTCATCGATACAAGGTAAAGGTTGTTCGAGATGAACGCGTATTTCTCCGATCCGTCCGCCTCAATATCCAGCAGGAGCTGGAAGTCGCCCCTGACAGACGCCGCGTTGAACGAAGACGGGACAATGTTGAATTCATTGTGCGATCCCGGTCCCGACGACTTGTAGCTGTAAATTTTCACGGCATTGTAAGCAGTCGGCGAGGGGTCGTTGCCGTAGAACACCGCGCCGTATTGGTTCGTCGAGATGCCCTTTCCTCTGAAGGGGTTCAGGATAACGGCTCCCGCGTAATCATCCGGGAACTCCACCTTCTGGGCATACGCCAGGTTCATGGTCAGATCGTTCGTCAGGATGTAGAGCACATCATCGCCGTTATCGTCGTAGAACAGCATGCCGCCGACTTCGCCCGCGATGCCGACCTGGGGCTTGAACGTCCAGGTTTGGCCGCCGTCAATCGAATAATAGAGGCGATTGTCTTCGGTGATCACGGCGGCATGTCCGTTCTTGCCGGATGCGATATGTTTCACCTTGCTGCCCGCGCTCGTATCGACAACTTGTTCCACATGTTCGAAAACCGCGCCGTCCGTGCTTCTCAGGATCGTGCCGCCCGAGCCGACCGCAACATAGACCATGCTGCCGTCCGTTTCGCCGCCGGCAACACCGTACAATCGTCCATAGTCGACGAAGGCTTCCTTGTTGGCGTTCCCCAGCTCATACAGCGGATTGGTTGCCGGATCGTCCGCGGAGCGAATGATCATTTGCTCGGCTCCGGCCGTCTTCGTCCAGCCGACCATGATCTTGGGAGACGAGCCGTCGACAAATACGGATTCAATTATGTAGCCCGTTGTTGTCGTTTCGAAAGCCGTGCCCGTATACTCCAACATCTGGCCAGCGCTGTCATTGCCGTAGTAAGCGACCCATTTGCTGCCCTCGCGGTAAACCCCTTTGGCTTCGCTGCTCACGTACCTGCCGGAGCTGACATTCATTTTGTTCCAGCTTCCCGCGCCAGGGTCATATGCAAAGCCTCTCACATACACACTGCTGGGCCCGTTGTTGAACACGACCATGTTGCCGTCCCCGTCCACCCCGATGGCGCTCGAACCCGTGCTTTCGGAGTGGATGACGTCGCTGCCCCAGGTTGCCCCGGCGTCATAGGAGTAATAATAGATCGGCGTGTCGGTCGTAACAAAGATCGTTCTGTCCGAAATCGCAACGGCCTTAACCTGGTGGCTGTAAGGGACTGCGCTCGTCGTCAGCTCAATCCGTTCAAACGCGTCGCCTTCATGCTTCAGGAACACATAGTTGCTGCCGGTATTCTCGTCGACCCCGACAACCGCAATCAGGTCATTCGTGCTGTACATGTCCTTAAACATGACGTTCTCGCTCGCCGCGATGTCGGCATTGGTGACCTCTTGCCAATCCACGCCATCATCCGAGACCAGCATCGTCCCTCCGTCGCCAGCGGCATAGAAGGACTCATCGTAGGGATAGTAAGCCGCATCCCGCAAGTCCACGCTGAAGACATTCTTCTTGAACGTCATCCGGACGTTCGTCGGACTTGCGAAGTCGTCGGCAATGTTGCCGGCGGCCATCACAGCGCCCGGTCTCGTTTTTGGTGGTGTGGATTACAAAAAAATCATCATGCCGGAACCCTCGCAACAATGCGACCAAAGTTCTGTGCAAGATAAACACTTCCGGGACATCGCCATGCCCTGGAAGTGTCACCCGCAACTTCTTTATTGCCCACCAAACGGCAAACAGCCCGCTCCGGGGAGCAGGCTGCCGCTACATGCCGCTTGTGCTTTACGAACTGAACTTTTTCACGACGAGGCTTCTCTGATCCGTCGCTTCCACATAGATAATGTAGACGTCATTCGTCGCCGGATCGATCGCAAGGTTGACGCCGTTTATCTTTCCGTTGGACAATCCGGGATTGCCGACGTAATTCCATGTGCCGGTGTATTTCACCACGGTAGCCCGATCGCCTCTTGTTCCATCATGATACGCGATGTAAGGAACGCCGGCGTTGTCAATGGCCAGGTCGATGCCGGAGACCAGCCAATCGATCCGAGACTGGATGGGTGTGCCGACAGACTCCCATTCGCCGCTGAATTCATTGAAGAACTTAAGGTAAATATTCGAGCCGTCCACATAGGCCGCATAGAAACGGTTGTTGCCCGGATCGAAAGCGAAGTCGGCGTACAGGATGCGCTCCGTTGCCTGAATCGGGCTGCCGACCGTCTCCCAGCCGCTTCCTCCGTATTTCAACACATTGACCGTTTGAGCGCCCTCCGGCACATAAAGCACATACGGGATGTCGCCGGGACCGATCACGATGTTCGGGATGGTGTTGTAATCCGACTTCCCGAACGGTTCTCCGTCGGTCAACTTCACCGAGACGCCGCCGACTTTCTTGTGCACGGTCATGAAATCATCATACGGATAGTCGGACAGGACGAGATACGGCGTGTTCTGACTGTCCACCGCGATGCTGCCGTAACTGCTCGGCATAAATTTGTTATAGATCGGCTCGCTGGTCCAGGTGTTGCTCGCTTTGTCGTAAGCGGCTATATAGACCCACTGCATATCCTCTGGATCCCACGGGTCGCCCGTATAGTAAGCGATGTAAGGCGTACCGTCCGGACCCAGCGTGAAATCAATATGCGTATAGTTGCCGATGGAATCCGGCGTAAGGTCTCCGACATTCTCCCACATGCCGCCGGTAAATGTCTTGACGTAACTGTAGGGCGTCTCGAGGTATCCCGTATAGAGCGTGCCCTGCTGGTCAAGTGCCAGCTCAAAGTACGAGAAATAATTATACTCCCCGTATGGATTCAAATAGAACGGGTCGCTGACGTACTCCCATGGCGACATGCTCCACTTCGCTTGCAGCACAAGATCTCCCGTCACCGCAGTTGCAAAGTCGAACGCTTGCTCATCGGCCGGATCGAGATACCAGCCCTCGAACGTATAGCCGTTCCAGACCGGCGATCTCGGCATTGCGGCTGTGCCGCCGGGGGCCACCACCTGGCTGTCCACCGTTGATCCGTTGCTGATGAACGTGACCGTGTAGCTGTTCAGCGTCCATTTCGCATACAAGGTGATCGCTTGCGTGACCGCTTCGGTGAATTCATAGCGATAGACATCGTCCAGACTGCTGTCGGTATACCAGCCGGCCAGGATATACCCGTCCTTCACGGGCGCGGGATCCGGTCTTGCCGCCGCAGACCCGAACTTCACCTTCTGCGGAGCAACCGTCGAGCTGCTGTTCGTCACGAACGTGACCGTGAATTGCTGCACCCATTTCGCATACAGCGTCACATCTCCCGTCACCGGCGTGTCGAAGTTGTACAGGTTCGCATAGCTGCTGTCCGTATACCAGGCTTCGAAGGCGTAATCTTCCGACGCGGGTACGGCAGGCTCTTGAACCGCGCTGTTGTAGTTCACCTGTACAGGATTAACGGTTCCAACACTGGTAACGAACGTCACCGTAAACTGTTCGATTGACCATTTCGCGTACAGCGTGAAGTTACTTGTGACCGGCGTGCTGAAGTTATAAGGATCTCCCTGGAAACTGCTGTTCGTGTACCAGCCTTCGAATGTATAGTGTTCCTTCACCGGGTTGGCCGGTCGCGACACCAAGCCATTCTCCCTGACAGTTTGATCATCGATCCCGGTTCCGCCGTCGGTCCGGAAGCCGACTGTATAGTTGCTTACGACTTCCTCCGTCCACTTCGCATAGAGCGTCAGATCGCCGATCACTTCTTCGGTTGCGAAGTTGAACGGTTCTTGCAGTTCAGCGTCCTTGTGCCAGCCGCCGAACACATAACCATCCTTCGTCGGCTCTTCCGGCTCTTGTGCGTATTCACCCTCCGTCACGGTCTGGACCGAAAGCGAGCTGCCTTCGCTCATGAAGGTTACCGTATAGCGATTCAGCCACTTTGCATACAGCACAAGATCTCTCGTTACCGGTGTGTTGAAATTGTATTTCGTCTGCAGGTTGCTGTCCGTATACCAGCCGCCGAACGCATATCCATTCTTCGTCGGCGGTGCCGGCTCCTGCACCTTGCCGTCATAGCCGACAGACTGTTCCGGCACTTCTCCGCCGTCGTTCGTGTCGAAGGTCACCGTGTATTCGTTCAGCTGCCACTGTGCGGTGATTTCGACATCTTCATCCGGCATGACCGTCGGCGGCGTATTCGACCATCCGGTGAACGTGTAGCCCGTCCGTTCCGGCGTGCCGAGATATTGCTGAAGCGACGCGCCGTACGGCGTATCGCGGTCAACGTCCGTCATGCCGGGAACGTTGTAATGGACGATCAACTTGTATGTGTTGCGTTTGTAGTACAGCTTCAGTTCCGTCGACCCGTCGCCTGCGATGTTCGCAGTCAACCTGGAGCTTGCGGGATCGAACGTAAAGCCCGCATAGTCTCTGGGCGTTTCGTTGGTGAGGTCCACCGGATCGCCCGATTTGCCGCGATGCCATTCTTTATCCACCGCCGTATAGGTGCTGCCTCCGATATTTTGCTGCAGGTACACCACCTGGTATGGCGTGTCCTCATTGGCGGTCCATTGCGCGGTATACGTGACATCGTCCTTCGGCATTGTGCCCGGCACTTCCGGCGACCAGCCGGCGAACGTATACCCTGACCGCGTCGGAGTCGGGATGCGGCTCGCAATATTTTTGCCGAACGGTTCCGTGATGGAGCTTCTCGGTGCCCCCGCATAACCCCAATCAAAGGTCATGGTGAAGCTTGCCGGGTAATATTCGAGCTTGACGACCGTCGAGCCGTCGCCCTTGATCGATATGCCGCTTACCGAGGCCGGACCGTAATCGTCATTCTCGTACTTCGTCGACGTGAACCGGATTTCCGTATCCGTCGTGCCATATCGGGTCTCCGTATGGTCCAGGACGGATGCGTCCCGCCTGTTCGGATCAACCAGGTAATGTTGAACGGTGTACGGCGTATCCGGATTCGCCGTCCAGTGCGCGTACAGCGTCAAATCCTCGGCCGGCATCGTGTCCGGAACGGTCACTTCCTCACCGCCGTCAGGTTCCGTATACCATCCGGCGAAGGTATAGCCCGCACGGACCGGTTCGGTCACCGAGACCGGAGCTCTGTACGCCAGCGCGTGCACCGCGGTCATCCCGCCGTTCTGCGGATGAAGCTGCAGAACGTAGTCCCCTTGCCGGGCGAGCCAGAGGATCGGGATTGTGCGCTGAATCGGCTCGCTCGAGAAGACAAGCGGCGTGCCTATCCAGGTGATGACCAGATTCCCTTCGGAAACCGGAACGCTCGGGTCCACCACCTCGACGGCGAGCGTGTTGCGGTTGATCCGGAAGTTCGGATCGTCCACCTGGATGTCGAACCAACCCTTGTCGAACCATACCTTCGTCTCTTCGCCGCTTTTCACATTGAACTCCAGCATCGTCAGCAGCGAGCCCGGGATGGGGACGGATTGAACCGATCCGGTCATGTTGAATGCGCCCGCTTCATCCTGTGCATAGGCGAAATCCAGCACACTGTTCTCATCCCCCGCCGTAAGCAGCGGCCATGTGTCCTCAAATAACGGCAATTCGGCCGAGAAGTCCAGCAATGCAGCTCCCAGCTTGACTTCCGCATACATGCCGAACTCCAGGAACAGGACGCCGGACGACCGGGTCTGCTTCTGCCCGCTTGCCCGTTCCACCTCATAATAGAAGTAGCCCCACAGTTGCACGTACGCTCCGGGCTCCGCAGCCATCCCGATGCTGTTGATGTCGACGCTGAAGAGTCCGGCTTTCAGCTCCAGTTGCACGCCCGCGCGCAATCCGAGCGTACCCAGGACATAGAACTTGAAACTGTAGTCCTCATCGCCCGGCAGGCTGACCGAATCCGTGCGCGAGTCCCGGCTTCCCCACAAATAGATGGTGGCCGAATAGCGTCTTGCCGTCCTGTAGTCAAACTGCACGCCGACTGTCAGGTTCATATTGGCGCTGATGACAAAATCTGCGCTGAGCTGCACTTCAATGATCCCGCCGAGCACTTTGAAGCTTGCCTCAAAAAGCTGCTTCTTGAGGATCGTCACCCATTCCGTCTCGTTCTCGAGCATTTCGCGGTAGCGTTCCCGCAGTTTCTCCGAGTCGATTTCGGTATCCTCCACACCGTCAATGAGTGCCTGGAGCTCATTGGCAATGCTCAGGACTTGCCCCGCTTTGCCCATGGTTACTGCGTCAGCATAGTTGAGCAGCACATCGGCCAGGTCGCCGGCCTCGACCGTCGAAATCTCCGCATGGACATCGATATAGGTGTAAGTGAAGGCATCGACTCTGGCCGAGACGACATAATCGTCGATGCAATACCAGTAAGGCACTTCGCCGAATATCGTATCCACATAATGCGTGTGGTCGAGCAAATCCCCGTCAAGATCGTGTTCGATCCCGATCTCCTCCAGGAATGTACTGGTCAGATGGATAAGGACCGACTGGTTGTCCTCCAATGGAATGACAAGGTCGAAGCTCACCTGAAGCGTGACGCCGACGCCGGATTTTCCGAGCTTCTGCGTGCCGCCGACACGGGGAACAACGGTCAAGTTCTCCACTCTGACCTTGCTTGCCGAAAGCGATGACACGCCGTAGGACTTGAACGTCTCCGTCTCCATCACCAGACCGGTCAAATACTTCGCCGCTTCATCCGCGAATCCGCTCGCCTTGGCCTGCTGCGCGATCTGGCCTTCGAGCAAGTCCGCGTCTTCTTGCGAGAGCAGCATTTGACCGTCAATCACATACGTCCGGTAAATGTTGAAGACGTCCTTGAGGGCATCCTCAACTTCGTCGATCCCGACCTCCGTATAGGTAATCACGAGCCATTCCGCCTCGGACTCAAGAGACTCGATGCGCCCGAATCCGTATACGGTGGAACCCTCCCGGGCGAAATCCCCGTCATAGAATCCGACAAAATCGCCGACGTCCACGGTAGTTGTTTCGCTCAGGCCGTAGTGCCCGAACACCGGATCGCTGTAATCCAGGTCGGCGAGATTGATTTTGAAGGTGCGGGCGTCCGCGTCTTCTTCCACAATGTCATCTTTGTCAATCGGCAGAATATCGGGTGTGAAGAGCACCTGCTTGATATCCGCCCGGCCAAACGTGTACTTCGTGCCGGTCTTGCCCGTAATCTGGACATATGCCACATCGCCGGCATCGAGCTCATCGTTCGCAAGCGTGCGTTCGTCAGGCCGCACGCCCGTGTAGATGGCCGCCACATTGCCGATTTGAATCGGAATGCTGCCGTCATAAATGAACGTACCGCTCAAGCCATCCGCTTCGGCCAGTGAAATCCCGCTGCCGCCGGTCACCACGGACATGACCGGAATGGACGGGGAATCGACATCCTCCCCGTCAATCTCCATATCTTCGACCTCTTCGAAAGGCAGGAAGATGATGTCCGGATTGAACGTCAGTTTAAGCACTTCCTGCTTCGCGACGCTGAACACATAGGTGCGGGTCGTCGGGTCCTGATCCACGAAAACGAGATTGTCGTCCACAAGCTTCAGCTCGTACGTGTTGCCTTCCGAGAACAGCTGGTCCTTGTCCGCGGAAGCGACGACGAAATGATCGCCTTCGGCGGTCACTTCAATTCCGACGAAGTCCGGATCCGCAATATCCTTGAACGTCATGCCCGCCTTCACCTGGCCAGCCGTCAGCTCGCCGGACGTGTCGCTTACCTCGATCGTGAAATCGGCGGGCACGTCCAATACCGAGTAAACGGGAACGCTCATGACGGTGTTGCTCGGGTCTTCGAGCTCGATATATTTCGCGTACAGCTTCGTATTACTGTTGATCTTGCTGCCTTCCGCGAATGCAAGCGTCAGATCCTTGTCCTTGTACCACCCAAGGAACAGGTATCCATTCTTCACCGGGGCAGGGAGATTCGTGAGCCGCGAACCTTCATCCACCGTGCGGGATGTGAGCTGCGTCACGCCGTCGCTGTCATAGAAACGGACCGATACGCGGTTGATCGTCCATTTCGCGTAAAGCGTCATATCGCCCGTTACGGCCGACGAGAAGTCGTAGCTTTGCGTGAACGCGCTGTCCTTGTACCACCCGTCGAACGTATGGCTGGTCCGCGTCGGCGCGGGAGGTTCGCTGACCGGACTGCCGTGATTCACGGTCTGACTGGAGACCGCCGAGCCGCCGTTGCTGTTGAAGACAACCGTATAGCTGTTGATCGTCCATTTCGCATGCAACGTAATGTCCGCCGCAACGGCTTCCGTGAACCCGTAACGGGTCGTCAGACTGCTGTCGCTGTACCACCCGGCGAACGTATAGCCTGTCCGCGTCGGTGCGGAGGGGATGACTGCGACTGCTCCTTCCTGAACCGTCTGGTCTGCGACGGCCGTGCCGCCGTTCGTGACGAATTTGACCTTGTAACGGTTCTTCGTCACTTCCGTCCATTTCGCATAGAGCGTCATATTGCCCGTTACCGTGTCCAACGTGAAATCGAACGGAGCCGTGAGGGCGCTGTCCTTGTACCACCCGCCGAACACATAACCGCTCTTCGCCGGAGCGGGGGGCGCCGAAGCCTTGTTGCCTTCGGCCACCGTCTGATTCGCCACCGCCGTGCCGCCGTTGCTTTCGAACACCACGGTAAATCGGGCGGTCGGGTTGCCGCCGCCGTTTCCACCTCCGCCGGCATTGCCGCCTCCGTTGGAATTGCCGCCGGGACCGTTGCCCTCCGTGCTGCCGCCATTGTCACCACCGTTGTCGCCTTCGGTGTCATCCTGGCCGCTGCCCGGCTCTTCGCCCTGCGACCCTTGGCTCTCCTGCCACGTCTGCACCACCGCATCGCTGCGCATGAACACGGCGGCTGCTTCCGCGCGCGTCGCCTCGGACTGCGGATTGAAGTTGCCATTGCTGTCCCCCTGGAACAGGCCGGCCTGCCACAGTTTGGTGACGGCTTGAACAGCCCAGGGCGACACCTTGTCCAGATCCGCGGGAACCGAATCCGTGCCATTGCCGGTGTCATAAGGAATGTCGTAGCTCTCGAAGAACCGCAGCATCATCGTGACCATCTGCTCCCGGGTTACGGTCGCATTGGGCGCGAATTGGCCGCTGCCCGTGCCGGTGGTGATCCCTTGCCGGGCCGCCCACTCGACATACGGCGCATACCAGGCATCCGCCGGCACATCGCTATAGGACGAGACCGGATAATCGCCAGGATCCACACCCGCCATCCGTCCCAGCGCCGTCAGGAACATCGCGCGCGTCATCGTACCCCGGGGCGAGAACGCGCCATCCCCCGTTCCGTTGAAAATGCCGTTCTCCCCGACATAGATGGCCGCGTTGTAGAACCAGTCTTCCGGGCTGACATCTCCGAATCCGCCATCCGGATCGGCAACCGCGGACCATTCCGTGAGGTTCAGATCCCGATTGTCGACGGGATCTGCCGCCGCCCGCCGCACCGGAAGCAGCTCCGCCGGCATCATGCCCGCCAGCAGGCTGATGACCAGCAGACATGCCAAAATCCGTGTATTCGCCTTCCAAAACCGTTCCAGAGTTTTTCCCACAAACTCCCGTCCTCTCTGCTCCAGATCGAGCCAATACGCCGTAGTCCCGCACCGCTTGTTCCGTCGCATCCGGAGAAGCGGCCGGTTTGACACGCCGTCAAGCAAGTTCCCCTCATCCTATCACAGCGTGCCGAACCGCGACGGAATGTAAAGAAAACTTAATCTTCCTTCCGGAGACGTGCCGATCAAGCGGGAAATTTCCGGAACAGAAAAAAAAACAGAGGGGCTTTCCCCTCTGTTCGCTCATGCTCACACCGCGTTCAACCGCTGCGGCGTCTTGTGTTCCGCCTTCGAGATGACATTCCGGATGAAGCGGACGGCTTCCGCGCGGGTCAGGTAGTCGTCGCCGAAATACCCTTCGATCGTGGCCGACGTCTTGCCGCTCGACAGCCCTTTGTCCAGCAGATACTGGATGGCGTCGTTCCCGGTCAGACGCTCGCCCTGCGTGGCGGCGATCAGTTCCGCCACGGCCCGCCTCGTGATCGGCTTGCCGCGCTGATCCGGCCATACCGGATAGCCGTAAGCCAGCGCGAACTCGTAGTATTTCCGGCTCCACGGCGTGCTGACCGGTTCCTCGGTAAGCCCGCGCATCGTGATGAGCAGCATTTTGAGGAACTGTTCCTCTGTCGTGATGCCGGTCGGATCGAATTTTCCGTTCCCGATGCCGTTCACGATGCCGCGCTCGTACGCCCACTGGATGTCCGCCTCCGCCCAATGGCCCGCGATATCCGTGAAGTTGTGTCTGCCGCGGATGATCGGGAGATCTTCCCATTCTTCCGCGTCGTCAGGCGGAGCTGCCGGACCGCCGGCATCCGGACCGGCGGAGCCTGCGCCGCCCGCACCGGACCCGGCGCCCGGATCACCCGCGCCGTCCTCCGCCGCCGGATCGGGATCGCCGCCGGGCGCTGCTGCCTCGTCCTCATAAGGGTACGGTTTGCCGGGATTCTGATCGCTCACATCCACGGTCGATCCCCTGACCAGCCAGCGGTTGATCACCGTCGTGTTGTCGGCGCTTTCCGTGTCGATGCGATTGCGGGCGAGATACACTTCGTGCGGAACCAGGTTCTCGATCGGCTTCAGGCTCGAGATCCAGTTGTCTTGTGCATCGAGGATGAACAAATCATAGAAGTTTTTGAGCGCTTCGAGATCCCGGATCCGGTTGTCGTCCACCTTGAGCGTCCTCATCTGCGTCATCGATGCGATCGGCGACAGATCGGCAATGAAATTTCCGCCCGCGTCCAGCGCGACCATGCGGGACAGTCCGCTGATCGGAGTCAAATCGTGAATGGCGTTGTTGCGGATCGACAATTGGATCAGATTGGTCAGACGGCCGAGATGCCGAAGCTCGGCCTCTTCCCGCAAATTCACCTGGTTCAGATGCAAATGGCTGAGCAGCGTGTTTGCGGTGAGCGATTCCAGGCTTCTGACCGGATTGCCGCTCAGATTGAGCTCACTGAGCGAAGTCCAGTTACGCACAACGTCAATGTTCACGATCCGGTTATTTTGCAGTTCCGCCCTCTCCAGATGGGTCAGACCTTCAAGTCCGTCCAGCGAAGCAATGCGATTGCCGGACAGGATCAGCGTTCTGAGCTCGGTCAGGCTGCCGAGCGGCCGGATATCCTCCAGCAGATTTCCTTGCAGATCGAGGCCCCGGAGCGTCGTCAGTTCCGTAATCGGGGTGACATCCCGGATCTCCCATCTGCTGGCAACCAGATAATCGACGTTGCACGGCTTGAACGCCTGGATGCCCTCAAGGGACCGGATCTTCCCCGGCGCCGAGGAATAGATCGTCAAGATGCGTTCCCATTTACGGGAGAATGCTTCGCAATAACGGGCAATGTCCGATTGGCGAATCACATCGCCTTCGACACCCAGTTCCTTGATCGCCCACTGCTTCAGAATGGGATCCGGGAATTCCACGACCGGGTCCGAACCGGGCAGCGGAATCCGGATATCCGGAAGCGGGATCAAGGGTCCCGTCAAGGAAGCCGCGGCCGTACCGGTCCAGCCGGCTGCGCCGATCAGCAGCGCGCCCAGAATCACCAGCAATGCCCTTAATCGGTGTCGGTGCCGCACCTCCGTCTCCCCCTTCCGCCATCTCATTGATAGTACGATTTGTCCACCGCGATGCGCACCGCAGCCGACTTGTTCGGCTCGGTCGTCATGACGTCGACGGACAGCGTCCGGATGCCGGTGATGTCCACCTCGATCTCCTTCAGACCGTCGGCTTCCGTCACGACGACCGACTTCAGGATGACCGTACCCGTCGGGTCGTTCCGGTTCACGATCCGCAGGTCGACGTCGTCGCCGTCCACATCGACATAGAGCACCAATTTGGAATACTTCGCATCCGGCTCGAGCTGGATATAGCTGTTGGAGTTGATGACGTTTCCGAACAGCGCCACGGTGCCGTGGTCGGTTCCGTTGATCAACCGCTGCGAAGCGTCGCTGATGATCCGCGAAGACACCGGCCGGTAATTCTCGGTGATGACCGGCACTTTGGTCGTCCTCTCGCCGATGTAGATCGTTTTGCTGGCCGCATCGTAGGCGATCGGCACGCTCAGCGCTTCCGCCACGGCGCGCACCGGGAGATACGTCCGGCCTTCGAACGTCATGGGATAGAGCCGCTCGCCGGCGACGTTCATTTCCCACGGTCCGCCGTTCAGCACAATGGCGATCTCCTTGTTCAGATAGGCCCGCACCTCTTGCAGCAGGGCATCCCCCGCCGCGGTAAGCGAGAGCGAGAAGCCAACCATCATCGAAATGACCGCCGTCAGTAACATGCGCGTTTTCATCGTCAATGCAACCTCCATCAAGGTGAAATGGTTATGGAACAGTCCCGCCGATCCTGATCCCATCGTAAGGGAAGCCGACTCTCACTTTCACTGCCACCCTCGCCGAAATTTCACCGCGCGCGGATGGGACTTGAGTCACTGTCGCCAAAGCCCTCCCCATCTGGCGATAAATTCCTTATTTCGTACAATATCCATCCGGAATTGGGACATTTATAATGAGAAATACAGACGGGGAAAGGAGAGAGGTCATGAAGAAAGTGCACGATCTGCTGTCCGAAAGGCGGTGTTTTGTAGGCCGGAAGGATGAGCTGGCACTGATGGCGGATCATCTCTCCCGAAAAAATGAGAGCTGGGGCATTCTTCACGTGCACGGTCCCGCCGGCATGGGGAAGACCGCGCTGCTTCAACAATTCGCCCTGATGAACGGCTCGATCCCGTCGATCTATGTCAAAGCCAATCCGGCGTTTGCCGACCCGGAACAATTCGAACAGGCCGTCCGCCGCAGACTGGCGCAGCTTGCGGTCGGGGAAGACGGCCCGTCGGCCGGCATGAGTCTTGCGGATACGCTGAACCATGTTGCGGGGAAACACGGGGGGCTGATGCTCCTGCTCGACGGCCTGAGCGAATGGACGGATATCGGGTATTGGCTGCGCGAGGAATGGCTGCTGACCCTGTCCACGGACATCCTGGTGTTCAGCGCCGGCAGGCAGCCGCTGATCAGCTGGCAGACGCTTGACAGTTGGGCGCATCTCATCCGGAACATCCCCCTCGGTCCGCTGCCCAAGGCGGACTGGATCCGGTATGCCGCCGCGCACGGCATCACGGACCTGAAGACGATCGATCTCATCGGCCGGGTATCGGAAGGCGTTCCCCTGGCGATCAACCTCGTCTGTCAAGACATCCGCTCGCGGGGCGGGAAATGGCGTCCGGAGACGGACAAACGCTCGCTGCTGGACATGTTCGACCGGGTGATCCTGCATCCGGACAATCTGTCCGGGGTCAACCGGCTGCTGCTGGATCTGGCATCGCTCGTCTATACGTTTGACCACGAGATGCTGGAATACATTCTGGGAGAAACCATCCCCACCGCCGAGTTTCAGCTTCTGTGCCAATCCTCGTTCGTCCGCGTTAATCCCGAGGGCGGCTGGACGGTCAGCAACGGCATCCGAAGGTGGGCGAAGGAAGGGCTCAAGCGGCGTTCTCCCGAAGCCTATGCGCAGTACAAGCTCCGGGCGGAGCAGATCCTGGAGCGCAGGACAGCCGCCGCGGCATCGTCGGCCAACGAGGTCCAGCAAGAGATGCGCAGCGGAAAAATGTTTCTCCACGACAACGACATCATCCACGGCTATATCTACTACGACGATGGGCTGCACTTGGCGGGCCGGCCCGCCAGACGCGAAGATATCCCGCTTCTCCGGGAGATGTACCTGAAGCACATCGTCGCATACCCGGAAAACTTGCCGGACACTTCGCATCAGGAACAATATCTGACGGATGTGTGGAACGTCGATCCGTCCGTCATCCATGTCTTCGAGGATGAAGGCCGGCTGGCCGGATTTTACGCCGCGCTGCCGCTGGACGATCCGCGTTTCCGCGAGTTGCTGGACCGCAACCCGGCAACCCGGGCATTCTCCGCCTGCACGCCGCCGGAACCCTGCGACTGGCTGTATTGGCTGATCGCGAGCGATCCTCCGCTTGATCAGGGATTCGCGGGACAGGTGCTGCGCGACATGCTGCAGAACAAGCTTCCGGGCAACCGGATCACGATGATGATGCCGTCGGTCGAGTTCACCGAAGCGGCCAAACTGGTCGGGTTCCGGGAAGTGCCGGAAGCGTTCTGCCCTTCGGACGACGGCTGCAGCTTCTATTTCTTTCAGCTCGATGCAAGGCAGCGCACTGCCGGGAATCCGGACCCCAAGGAAGCATCGGAAATGTGGATGGAGATCGCCAAGACACTCCTTGCGTCGTTCAAGCAGCTGGAGCTTCGGGAACCGGTGCTGCATCAATGTCAGCGCATATGGGGAACGCACTACAGTCTGAGCCAGCTGGTAAGGTATGTGCAAAATACGATCATCAGCGAATGGCGGCGTCTGGAACACGGATCCCCGAAGGAGCGGAAGATGGCCCGGATTCTGTACTACGCCTACATGCAGAAGATCGGCACGCATGAAGTGGTCGCCGAACGGCTGGGGCTTCCGTCGTCCACCTACTACCGTTACTTGAGCAAGCTGATTCGGGAGATTGCGCGCGCGTTGCAATATTACAGGGGAGTCTGACGCACAGGTCAGCCTCCCTTTTGTGTGTCCAGTCCGGGGTGACCGGCGTGTAGTGGAGATGCGGAACGTGGTGCAAATGTGCACCATATCAAGCCCGAAAAAGGTGGAACAGCAAAAAATGGTGCAAATCTGCACCATATTCACCAGATCCCGTGAAATTCGTCCAAAATGTAGTGCAAATTTGCACCAAATCAGCGCATAAAAACGGCAAAGACTCCGGCGCATGCCGAAACCCCAACCCATTCCCTCATTAATATACCGCGATCTTGCCGTACGGCCCCTTGATGATCTCGATTTTCGTCTCGAAGATGTCCGACAGAAGATCCGGCTTCATGATATCTTCCACCGTGCCGAACGCGGCGATCTGCCCGTTCTTCATCGCGCAGATGCGGTCGGAGTACCGCGCCGCAAAGTTGATGTCGTGCAGCACCATGAGGATGGTCCGGCCGAGCTCATTTGCCGCCCGCCGCAAATGTTCCATCATCTGCACGGACCGGGCGATGTCGAGATTGTTGAGCGGTTCGTCAAGGAGCACGTATTCCGTCTCCTGGCACAGCACCATGGCGACGTACGCCCGCTGCCGCTGGCCGCCCGACAGTTCGTCCAGAAACCGGTGCTCGAGATCGGTCAGCTCGAAGAAGCCGATATATTTCGAGATGATCGCTTCGTCTTCCTTCGTGAGCCGGCCCCTGGAGTACGGGAACCGGCCGAATCCGACGAGCTGCCGGACCGTCAGCCGCGTGATGAAGTGATTCTCCTGCCGGAGGATGGTCAGAATTTTCGCAATGTCGTTCGACCTGGACCTCGCGACGTCCATGTTCGCGACCCGGATCTGCCCCTCGTCCATGTTGAGCAGCCGGCCGATCATGAGCAGCGTCGTTGACTTGCCCGCGCCGTTGGGGCCGATCAGCGAGGTGATTCCCGCCTTCGGAATCTCGATGTTCAGGGGACCGATCCGAACCTCGTCACCGTACGATTTCCTTACGCTTCTTAATGTGATCATAGCGACCTCTTCCTCAAAATGACGATCAGAAACGCGATGCCGCCGAACAGTTCGATGATGACGGAAACGACGGTCTGCGCGTGGAACACGTGATACAGCAACATATACGCGGATGTCAGGATGCAGAACCCGATCGCGAACGCCATCGGCAGCACATACCGGTGATCGTATGTAGGGGCCGCCTGATAGCTCAGCAACGCAACGAGAAATCCGAAGAAGGTCATCGGACCGACGAGCGTCG
Source organism: Thermobacillus sp. (assembly GCF_003390775.1). NCBI lineage: Bacteria > Bacillati > Bacillota > Bacilli > Caryophanales > Paenibacillaceae > Thermobacillus > Thermobacillus sp. The sequence continues at coordinate 124,819 of NZ_QEWA01000034.1, forward strand.
TCGAGACCGACATCAGGACGGCGATCAGGACGAGCACCAGGATGATGTTCGCCTGATAGTTCACGCCGAACGCGGTAGAGACATCCTTGCCCAGCGACAGGACGTTCAGCTTTCTGGAGAGTTGATACAGGCACAGCACCGTCACGAGCACGAGCGGAATGACGATCGGGAAATAGTCCGCGTCCGCGTTGTTGACCGAGCCGATCAGCCGGGCCTGCAGCAGATCGAACTCGGACGGCGAGAGCACCCGGCGCATAAACCCGGACACCGAGTTCAGCCCGGCCCCGATGATGATGCCGATGAGCAGCATCAGGTGCAGGTTGCCGTACTTGCCCGACAGCAGCCAGCCGAACAGGATCAGGCTCAAGGCAATCATCAGCGCAACCTGCAGGAAGAAGGCGCCCGTGCCGGTGAACTTGACGAGCGTCGCCGCGCCGAAAAAGAACAGCACGCTGGTCTGGATGAACGAATACAGCGATTCGTAGCCCAGCAGCGACGGCGTGATGATCCGGTTGCTCGTGACCGACTGGAAGGCGACCGTCGAGAAGCTGTGGCAGAGCGCCGCGATGAACATGGCGACGACGGCCGTAAGCCGCCGCTTCACCACCGGGATGAACGACGGCGAATCGACGGGTACCGGATTTTTGTACAGGATGAGTCCGAGCGTGGCCAGCAACCCGACGCCGATGAACAGGATTAGCAGCATCCAGTAGCGCCTCGCGTCTCTCCGGGTGCGGAAAGCGCCGGTGGTTCGGGCGCGAAGGCTGCCGCTGGCGTTTGTGGCAAGACCGATATCCAGTGTGCTCATCGCAGCCTCCTGCTCCTTCGTTGCCGCAGCAAAATCAGGATGAAGACGACCGCTCCGACCGTTCCCAGGATCAGCGAGACGGGCACTTCGAAAGGCATGATCACGACCCGGGCGATGATGTCGCACAGGGTGATCGTGCCCATCCCCATCAGGCAGACCCACGGCAGATTGCTGCGCAGATCATCGCCCCTGACCATGGAGATGATGTTGGGGACGATCAGTCCCAGGAACGGAATGTTGCCGATGACGGCGGCGACGATGCCGACGCAGACAGCGATCAGGGCGTTGGCCAGCACGATCAGCCGGTTGTAATTGACGCCCAACGTCGTGGCGACTTCTTCGCCCAGGCCGGCGATGGTCAGGCGATTGGCATACAGGAAAATGATGACGGTGACGATGACGATGATCCACAAGTATTCGTATCTTCCGATCTGAACGGGGGCGAACGAGCCGATGAACCAGTTCTCGATCACCTGCGACATGTTGAAATAGAGCGTCACGAAGGTGGACAGCGCCGAGATGACCGCGCCCAGCATCAGCCCCATGATCGGAACGATCAGCGACGAACGCAGCCTGACCCGCCGCAGGAAGAGGAAGAAGATCATCGTGCCGACAAAGGAAAACACGATGGCACCGGTCATGCGCAAGACGAGCGAAGGCCCCGGCACAAGCAGGTAAACGGCGAGCAGTCCAAGACCCGCCCATTCGGTCGTCCCGATCGTGGTCGGCTCCACCATTTTGTTCTGGGTCACAAGGTGCATGATCAGTCCCGTCATCGCCATCGCGGCGCCGGTCAGCATCAGGGCGATGGTGCGGGGCACCCGGGTGATGAAGAACATGTCCCTGCCGTCCGCCTGTCCCCATATGTCGTACACGCCCGTGAACAGCGAGATGACGCCGAGCGCCATGACGGCAAATATGGCGAGAACGAACGGTACGGTGAAAATTTTCTGGGGGTTCGCACTCTGACCGGAAAACGGAGGTTGAGAACGGATCTCAACCTCATTCAGCGAACGCATGAGCACGGTGCCATACTCCTCCGGTTTACTTCTTCAATGCGTTGGCAAGCGCTTCGAAGATTTCAATGAACGTCTGGATCGACTCGTTGGTGTACGTATCCGCCGGAGCATATACGATTTGTCCCTTCGTTATGGCCGTCGTATTTTGCAGCGCAGGCGAATTTTCGATGACGTCCTGGGCCGGCACCTTCTCTTCCGTGCTGTTGATGGCCGCGTCGCGGTCCATGACGAACAGCCAGTCGGGGTTGCTCTGAGCGATCGCTTCCACCGAGATCTCGTCGCCCTGGTGGTCGGTCGTCGTATTGTCGACTTGCAGCGAGGGCACCCAGCCGAAAATGTCGTACAGCGGACCCCACACGCGGCCGTTGTGCGGCGCCGAGTAGCCGATGTTGCCGCCGGAGACGATGACGCTCATGACGGTGTCCGTTCCGTTGTAGGCGGCCTTGGCGGCTTCCAGCGCCTGATCAAATTGCTCGATCAGCACTTTCGCTTCTTCGTTCTTGTCGAAGATCTGTCCGAGCAGCGTCGTGACGTCCTTGAAGCCGTTCACCAGTTTCTCGCCCGCTGTGCCGTCATCGGCGGATACATCGATGTTCAGGTTGACGACCGCGGCGTTCGGAACCAGCTTCTTGATGTCTTCATAGTAGCTCGCGAAACGTTGGCCCACGATGACAAGCTCCGGATCGACCGCCGCGATGATCTCCAGGTTGGGTTCCCGGTGGTTTCCGATGTCTTGCACCGACTCATCCGACACATAGCCGGAGCCGGCCGGCATGACGCCCTTCGGAGCCGCGGCGAGCTTGATGCCCCACGCTTCGAGCGTCTCGAACGTCCGGTTGTCAAGCGACACGACCGTCTTCGGATTGACCGGAATCGTGACCGTATTGCCGCTCGCATCCGTATATTCGATCGTCGCCGGCTGCTCGGGTTCGGCCGCGGCCGTGTCGGCCTCATTCGAGCCGGCGGCACTGCTCGTGTTGTTGTTCGCGCCGGCATTGCCGCCGGAATGGTTGCCGCTCGTCTTGTCCGCGCTGCCGCAAGCCGCAAGCGCCAGAACGAGTACGGCGGTGAGCAAGAGGGTTGCATATCGTTTCATTGCGTCTCTCCCCGTCCTTTGCGTTTTTCTTATTGATAATGAATATCATTATCACAGATGAAATTATAGCAACCCCTTTTCCAAATTTCAACACTGAAAAATGTGAAAAAATATGGCAGGCTGTCTTGGCGACAACCTGCCTTACGATTCGGGCTCTTATCGTTTCAGTCTGATCCGAATCGCACCCATGTCTTCGGATGCCGGATCGTTCTACCACAATACGAGCAAACATCCAGGCCGAAAGCACCATCTCTCCCAATTTGTTCTATCGGTCGTCCGCATACCTTGATCTATTGGATTCAAACATTCATACCCGGAATAAACGGAGGCGCGTCCCGTGCGAGAAAACAAATCGGCCGGCGCGGGAGATGGATCTTCCGGCGATGAAGGATGAATGGCGGCGGCCCATGATGCGGATTGTTTCGGCCGGGAGAAACCGGAATGATCACGCGTCTCCAATGCAAAAACGCGTCGGGCGCATACGCATCCCGTGCGCATGCGCCCGTCCTCGGATTACCGGATCTGTTCGCCGCCCTCCAGCCGAATCTCATAATAATGGTCCCGCGACGCTTCTTCAATTTCCAGATAAGCCCAATGGGCCGCCGGCACATCCGGCCAGCTCGGCCGCGTGACGCCATGCAGCGGACCGCGTCCGAACATCCGGTTGATCACCTTGACCGCTTCCGCCCGGGTCAGATGATTGTCCGGCCCGAATCTGCCGTCCCCGTAGCCGCCGAAGATGCCGGCCGCAGCAGCCGCCTCGATGGAAGCCGCCGCCCAGTGGGTCGGTTTCACGTCGGCAAAACGGGGGTTCGCACCGGCCGGTGCGCCGAGATTCTGGTACCGCGCGGCGATGGCCGCCATCTCGGCCCGCGTGACCGGATCGTTCGGCCTGAAGTTGCCCTGGGCGTCCCCGCCCATCAGACCGGCGCTCTTCACGTATTCGATCTCGGCCGCCGCCCAATGGGTCGGCTTCACATCCTTGAAGGTGCCTTGACCGCTCCGGGCGCCGCCAAAGTCCAGGTTGCGCGCCAGCAGCACGGCCAGCTCGGCCCGCGTGATCGCCTGATTCGGCCGGAAGGTGCCGTCGCTGAAGCCTCTGATGTATGCCGGGTGATACAGCACCTGCTCATCCGGCTCCTGTCCGTCGCCGGGCGTGTCCGGGGTTTCCGGGGTCTCATCGGGTTCCGAAGGATCGGGCGACGGAGCCGGCGGCACATAAGGCACGCCGATGTAGAGCCGCTCGACCGATACTTTCGCAACTGCTTTCTCGACGACTCCCTCCACGGTGCCTTCCACCGTGAAGGTTCCCGGGTTGGCGTAACTTGCCGGATCGATCGCATCCCATACGACTGCGCGCTCTTCCGAAGCGATGCCCGTCGCGTTGTGATTGATATCCACCTTCACTTTGTCAGGCAGCACCGGCGCGGTTCCGACCGTCGTACTGACGCTCACTTCCTCGATGCCGCGCACTTTGCTCTGCGCGAAGAGCCAGTCGATGAGCATGCCGCGCTCCTCGTCCACATACTCGTTGTAGACCGGGAGCCATACGGCGTGGCCGTCGAACTTCCAGCCGTTGTACGGCGGGTTGTTCAGCCGGTTCTCCGGCAGAATGCTCAGCTTCGAATCATGCCAGAACGGGCTGTAGGTATTGTACGTTTCGACAACCCGCTCGTACAGGAAGTCGTCCACATCCACGAATACCCACAGCGGCAGGTACGCGACCGCCTTCGCATTGGCCTCGTTGCCCGGACCGCCGGCGGGACACAGCGGTGCCGCGGCTGCCGGGAAATCCGGGAACGTCTGCAGGAACGTCCAGGTCGAACCTCCGCCCATCGAGAACCCGGTGATGTAGATGCGGTTCGGGTCCACCTTGCCGTCTTCGATCCATTGGTCAATGACCGCCTTGACCTTGTGCATCGCCTCCGGTGTCGTCGCGTTCCGCGGCGCCAGCACATGGGTCGGGTGCTTCGCCTGGTTCTCCGGATTCGCCCATACGGTGCCGCCGTTGCTGAACCGGATCGGCGTATAGATATCGTTGCCCTGTCCGCCTCCGTGGAAGAACACGACAAGCGGCAGCGGCCCTTCGGCTTCTTCGCTCAGGAAATAGCTGTAGTCCAGTCCGTCATGGTTCGCGTACTTGAACTTATCCAGCACCGGGCTGACGACAGCCGTCTGGGTGAAACCGTCCGGCACGAGGGTCGTTCCGTCCGTGAACTTGATGCCGGAACCTTTGTACGTGATGGTGTACTGCGAATCGAAGGTATAGCCGCCGTCATTCGTGGACCCGCCGTCGCCCCAGCCGACATCCGGGAAGTCGATGACGATGTACCGTCCGGTGTCGGAGCGGGAACCGACATCGTTCACCTGGCTTACGTACACATCGATAATCTCGCGCGGGCCGTCATACGCGACGTAATCCGGGTCGACGATCCGGGTTTGCCGCACGTGCGCTTCGAAATCGTCCTTCGACAGCGAGGAGCCGTCGACTTCCTTGCCGGCGTCGATGATGACGGCATCCGTGCGTTCGTGGAAGGCGAAGTTCTCGTTCCTCAGAATGAACGGGAGATATACGGCTTCCGTTACCGTTACAGTTGCCGGCTCCAACTCCGTTTCCGGCACAATTTCCGGCACGGCTTCCGGCCCTTCTTCCAGAACGGTATCCGAAGCCGTCTCCGGCGGATCTTCCGCCGCGATAACGGCAGGGAGGTGGAGCGTCAACATGAGGAAAGCCATCAATGTCGCGATCAGCTTTTTCTTCACCATGACAATTTCGCCACTCCTTTCGTTTATAACGTTTTAGCAAAACGCCGGAGTTGAACGAAATATCCCCCTTTTACCACCCCCGTCCAAGATAATACGTTTTAGCATCGATCAGTCTAGCAAAAGCCATTGGGCATATACTGTCGTATCCTGGGGGTCGGCCAAACTTTTTTTATGCGCGGTCTCGACAAAACGAAAAAGCCCCTGCCTCGGCTAGGAGCCTCAATTTTCCGCTTTACGGAGATCCATGGACCTATATAGCTTACAATTTTCGGCCCGATGACACGGGAAAGCGGAGCCGGTGAACGGTTCACGGGCTCCGCTGTTCCGGTTGGGCGGCACCTTCCATGATCTTTCCCTCGATGCATGCTTTCGAAATCTCCATCGCGCGGATCAACGGTTCAAACTGATTGTATTTCGGGCTTCCTTGCTCATATTTGCGCTGCGCTTTCGTCGTCTTGTGGATGATCGATTGGACGGGCGGGAGCGCATCCCTCAGTTCCCGGCTTGTATAATCTGCCGATGGATCGTTGGTCAGAAGCGCCTTCGAGATTTGGAGCGCCTTGATCCTGTTCTTCAGCAGCGAGTGCCGGGACGATCCTTCCGTGAACTTCTGCTGCATTTTCTCGCATTTGGCGATGGTCGAGGTGAGCAAGGCAACGGTCCGCTCCAATTCTTCTTGGTTGAGTTCCATCAAGCTGCCTCCGAAATACAATCATTTAAAAATAAAGAAACTTTGTGCAGCATTCGAGCGTCTTCCCATATGTAAAATTTCTGATGCGAGGTGTCCCATGAAAAAGTTGTCGTTATGCGCCGCAGTGCTGCTTCTGTGCTTGCCGATGGCCGCATCCGCACAGGAAACAGATTATTCCTATTATACAAAATACGCCGTCAAAGTCATCCTGAATGGCGAGGAAATGGATTTCACGCCTCCGGCGATTGCCGTAAATGACAACACCATGGTGCCGTTCAGGCAGCTGTTCGAAGCCTATGGCGCTGAAGTGATTTGGCAACCGGGCACGAAAACCATTACGGCAACCAAAGATGGTACTACAATCAAAATTACCATTGATAGTCAGACCGCTTATGTCAATGATGAGGAAGTGAAATTGACACAATCTCCTTTCACTTCCAAATACAAAGACGGGAATATGTACACTTTCGTGAACCTCAGATTCATCAGCGAGGCTCTGGGCGCCGTGGTCACATTTACGAAAGAACCCGTGCCGACCGTGTATATTCAGCACTGGGATTGACGCGCGGTTCAAGCATGGAAGATGAGATAGGGGCGCCGTGATGACGGGCGCCCCTTCTTCTTTATGCTTCAGGAAACATTCTTCAACCGTGCCGTCACGACCGTCTGCCCCAGCCGGTTGTTGTCGACTCTCACCTGGATGGCTTTCGTCGTCACATGGCCTTGCCTGTCCGTGATGGTAATGGTGATGGTGTCCTCCTTCAGATGATCCGGATAGTCTTCCAGATTCATATGCCCGATGGACGACCCGTTCTCCGCGGCAAGTTCCCGCTTCTCTTCTTCCGTCAAACTGTCAACATCAATGTCTATCGGATCATACCCGAATCCGTAGAACCGCGAGAAATTGTCCTCGGCGGCCCACTCGTACATGTTCCAGGCCGTCCAGCGGTACCAGATCTGGTCGTAGTCACGGAAATCCTCATCGAAAGTCATCGTCATTTCCTTGTCGTAGAGCAGATTGAAATCAGCGACGGATGTTTGGGTTTCTTCGTCGAAGTGCTGGTAATATTCCACGTTCCAATACTTCTCGTGCTGCGTCTTCGTCCAGTCCACCGCGTAGACATATTCATTTTTCGCTTTAATATGGATCGAGGCGATATTTTCTCCTTCAATATAGAATTCCAGCCCGGGTCTGGAGTCGACGTAGCTGACGGTTGTGACATGCTCATCCCGCTTCCCTTCCCGGTCCGCCAACTTGAACACGGGGCCGTCTTCCCCGGCCTTCACGCTGATCGCGTAAGCGGGTGCCGCCTTTTCGAACGGAAGGTTGACCATGACCACCACCGCCAGCACAAGACCGACCGCGAAGCCCGCAGCCCGTCTCAACCGCCTGCCCGTCACCCGTCCCTTCATCGACCGGCGATTCAACCGCTCCCATATGTGCTGCTTCATTCGAGCTTTCTGCTCTTCATCCGGCGCCATCCCGTCAAATACAGCCCGCAGCCTTTCCTTAGTCAAAGAAATCATCCCCCAACTCCAGCTTCAGGCGCTTTCGCGCATCCCTCATCCGTGTCTTGACGGTGTTGATGTTCAATTTGAGCATTTTCGCAATCTCGAGCAATTTGTAGCCTTCGTAATAATACAGGTACAAAAGCAATCTGTGGTTGGGAGGGAGTCTGCGCATACCGTCCATCATCTCGTGCTGCGGCAAACGGTCGGCATGCTGCTCATCGGGCATGCCCGTTTCAAACTTGACGACCTTCTTCCTCCACCATCTGCGGTGTTCATCCCGGCAGTGATTGCGGGCGGTGGCGATCAGCCAGGCTTTCTCGTGTTCAACACTTTGGAAGGTCATATTGCTGCGCATGAGCTTGACGAACACGGACTGGGCCGCATCCTCGGCATCCTGTCTGTTGCCCATCATCGCGTAGCAAATGCGGTAGACGGTGTCGATATGGCGTTCATACAGTTCGCTGAATACAGATTCCATGGAATCGTTTGGCTTCATCCGAAAAGCAAATCCCTTCGATCACACGCAGCCAGGGACTTCCCGCCGCTCCCCCCCTTTCATCTATTACACGAATGAGAGCAGGAGAAGGTTTGCGGATTGCATTAGTTTTTTCGCATTTCCTCTTTGATCACGTAAAGCAACTCCAATATCCTGTCGTTAAACATCTCGATCTTCTTCTCGAACCGGATAAGCAGATAACAGGTAAGCACGATCGGAAACCCAAAGTTGGAGATCGATGTCGTGATCAAGGTCATCAACTGCGTGTCTTCCAATATCATCACCCCCATTCCATATGTGCCTGCATCTTATTAAGTAAAGAGAGCATGAAATAACAACCATTACGGCCGGAACAATAAAAAAAAGAGACCTGCTGCGGTCTCTTCATGCGTTCTGTTATTTCACTTGATCAATCCGAACCTCATCCGCTATCGGCTGAACAGCGTTGGCCATGGGCGAATCAACGTATTTGCCGGGTCGGGTGTTGCCGTGAAGCATTTCACCGCCGCCTTCTTTCCAATAGTGAACGACATCCGACTGAAACCGGTCCAGATTGAAATAAACTCTGGACTTCTCCTCCGGGGGACGGACTCCTCTTTCCTGGGCGTAAACGCCTTGCTCGGCTCCCAACACCCCTTCCCACACCAGACGCTTCACATCATGCTTGATTTCGTAATAAGAAAGCAGATTTCCCCATTCATAATAGTATCGAAGCGCCTCTCCTTCCGGAAAAATGAACGTATGGGAATGCATCTCTCCTGTACTGCCAAGCGTGTTGACATCCTCGGTGGGCAAGGAGATCGCAATTTTTCTGGCCTCCACCAGATCATCACCATGGTAAAGCGCTTCATACATCTCCTTCTTGTCGGCGCTGCGGATCACAACCGAGTTGATCTCCGGAAGCCATTTCACGTCCGCCTGGAACGCTTCGCTGACAAAGCGAACCGGAACATAGACCCGGTCTTTGATCAATCGGGCAGGCACGTCCAGCGTCATCGTCGTGTCGCCCAGCATGGCCGACTTGCTTCCTACTGTAAGTACCAGCTTACTTTTGGCTTGGGGCGAGGCAACGGTCACCTGTTTCGTCTCGTGATTCCATTGCAAGTCCAGATTCAGCTTCTTGAGCGATGCCAAGGCAACCAGCATCCGTCCATTTACGAGTACGGGAGCCGCGTCCGTATTCATTTTTTCGCTGTTGATGTACAGATGGACTTCATCAGCGGCCTGCAATGGCAGTGTAAAAGCAAGCAGCGACAGAGCAGCGATCAGACAGGCAACAATTTTCTTCACAGCTTTTCCTTCCTCCATCCTAATCTGTAGTTCCGCATGATCCGTTATCCACTCCGGAATCCATTCTACATAACAGACGCACAAATTGAGCTAAAGTTTCTTTAAAAAGCAAAATCCGGATATTAATCCTTTTTAAAGTTGGCTCTGTGGACCAAGGCTTCAATCCGCTGCCACTTGCCTGTATAAAAATGCAAGCCTTGATTAATGACCGCAGCACCTTGAAGGAAAAACAGGAGGGGACATCTACCGCTTCTTTTGGCGACTAATGGCCAGAGTATAGAGGGCAGTTATATGATTTATAAAAGGCGCTCCACATGGAGAAAGGGATTTAGACACTAATATGGAATTATATAGAATATATAATCCTCGAAAGGGGGGCATGACATTAACTTCCCTGCTGGCCCCAAGCAACTACCCACCGAATGAAAGTCCAAATGAGGCCGCTGCACTCGACAGAGAACCCGGACACACACCTGCGGCCAATGTTTTCAAAATATTTTAATTATTCATTGTATTTTGACGGTTGTAGTTTGGCCGCATTTTTTTACTAGTTAAGTGAATGGGGGTGGTGAATCATGAATGCTCAGCAAAGTAAATGTCTGAGAAGCTTTCGTCAAGGCTTGAGGAGATTTGCGTGGAGACTGCAATACAGCTCGAAGGTCAGGCATTCCAAGGAGTCTCTCTCTTTGGACGAACGGCATTACGGCTACAACTTCACATCCGATGTCATCACGACAATTTATATCAAGGAACTGCTGTTGATGATTCCATCTGAGAAAGCGCGGTACATTGTCAAAAGGTTGTATCTGGATGGATATACGGAAAAAGAAGTCGCAACCGAACTCCAGTTGAGCCAACAGGCGGTGAGCAAATGGTTCCGATTAAAGGGGAAGCCTTGTCCATCATTGAAAGGAGGAGTCATTCGGGTCCTGTCCTGTCAACCGCCTCGTGCTTACGCTAATCCGAATCGTTGGAGGCGTTCTGGTGAATAACTTACCAAAATCGAGGATTGAATACCTCAGCTTTTATCGTGCATTTGCGATATTGGCTGTCATCATGATTCATGTCACTTCCTTCCCGCTGATACGTGTCCAGCAAGGCTCGTGGAAACACGATTTCTACTTCATATTGAACACTTCCAGCCAGTTTGCTGTACCGGCGTTCCTTTTTTTGAATGGCTTTCTGCTGTTCTATAACTACTACGCCATGCATGGACGGGGATGGATCGCAACCTTCTACAGGAAGCGAATACTGTACATTCTGATTCCGTATTTGGCATGGTCGCTGTTTTATTATCTGTTTTGGCAATATCAAACCCAGGGCAACGCATGGCTGAATGCGGATCAGTTTATGATCAGGCTCATTACGGGCAATAACTACACGCATCTGTATTTCTTCATCATCATTATCCAGTTTTATGTGTTATTTCCCGCTCTGGTTCATATCGTTCAACATGCCAAACTTGACAAATGGCTCATCCTTATTGCACTTGTGTCTCAAGTGATCTTCTTCATCCTCAACAACCACTGGCTCCATATCCAAAGGACTGGCGTGCTGTTTATTTCATACTTCCTGCAGTTTTGTGCGGGGGCCTATGTGGGGATGCATTATGAACATGCCGTTGGCAAGTTGATCAAGAAGAAGTGGGCGATTACAGCTCTTTTTATGGTCGGATCTCTGCTCTATATCTTTGCCGGGAAGGTGTACTTCCACTGGCTTCCGGCACTTCTGCCGTATAAGGCTTACCTGAACCAGGTCATCTATTTGTGGTTTACGCTTGCAGCAAGTGCATTTCTGCTGCTGCTGGCAAACCGGATATACAACGTGGATGCCATGACATGGGTAAAACGCGCTTTGAACAGCATCGGCGCAGCTTCATTTGTCATTTTTCTGTCGCATCCGTTCTTTCTTGCACTGTGGCGGAAATATGTGGTTGACAGGTTCGGCGCTTACTATCACTATTTGACTCTTCTGGGATTCGTGGTTGTGCTGCTTTGCTCGTGGGGGAGTTATCTTCTGCTGGCGAAATATAGACGATATACATGGTGGATAACCGGAAAATGATTTTTACGATGGCAGATTCCGCCGATAACAGGCAATAAAAACCCGGAGGCTTGCACGAAGCAAACCTCCGGGTTTCTTCATGATCGCCGGCTGCGCGTCAGCCGCGTCAATCCAGCATCGTCTTGTCGCCGTAGAATTCTTCCCATTTCGCCTTGCGCTCGTCGATGATCGCCTGACCGCCGGATCTGAGGTAATCCTCAAAGCCGGAGTCATAGACTTTGTCGAACTCCGAGACAGGCGCCACAATCGCCTTGTTCAGGACCGTATCGCGCTTCTCCTTGAGCGCTTGGCCCACGCCGTTTTCCGCTTTGATCTCGCCCACGTTGACGTTCTTGCCGACTCTGCCTTCATTCGTGGTGATGCGGTGCGCGATCTCAATGTACCGCTTATCGACGCCGGCATAGCCGTTCGCGATCGACTTGACGGTGAGATCGGGATCGCCCAGGTCGAGGCCGTTGACCGTAATCGTATAGTCGATGTTGTTCGGCGAGTTCATGATCTTCTCGCCCGTAGCGGCCAGCGCCTTGTAGGAACCGTCCGGCATCTTCTCGTGGGTGACGCCTTCCTCGCCGAATTGCAGGAACAACCGGTTTTCGAACTTGGAAATCCAGTTCAGATAGAGCAGCGAAGCGATCGGTTCCTTGTTCGTCGCCGGGAAGAAGATCTTCCGGTCGATCGGCGGCGACAGGAACTTACGGTAGATGCCGGCGTCGTTCGGGAACGTTTCGATGGCGACAAACGCCGCGTCCGGGCCGACCATACGCTGCAGGCTGGCATGGATGCTGTCTTCGCCGTTGCGGTACGGGTAGTCCCAGTTGTGAATGAACGCGCCGACGTAGCCCGCTTTCATCAGGTTGTCTTCCGTCGGGTCTCCTGCGGGATACAGCGAGAAGTCTTTCCAGATCAGCCCTTCATGGTACCATTTGTTCAGGACCCGGATGGCTTCCTTGTAATTCGGGAGCAGGAATTTCCGATCATCAAAGCCGTAAACAAAGAGGTCCTTGTCCGTAATGTCGTCGGGCACGAACGACGTTGTCAGGTGGTCCGCGCGCCAGCCGACGTCAAAGCTGATCGCGAACGGAATCATCTTGTCCGCCTGATCGCCCAGCAGCAGGGCAGCGTTGTCCCGGAACGCCTTCAGCATGTTCTCGAATTCTTCCAGGTTTGTGGGCGCTTCCATGTTGAGCTTCTTCAGCCAGTCTTCACGCACGAACGTGTTGATGCGGTTCAGAACGGCAAGCCGTGCCTCGAGGGCCCAGATGGTGCCGGTCTTCGGATCCTGGTCCCAATAGATGTTGGTATCCGTCAGCAGATCCCACAGATCCGGAAGAATGTCTTTGGCCTCTTCCAGATAAGGCGCCAGGTCAAGCACGCCGCCCATGTTCGCGTACGTCTGGATCGTCGGGTAGGAGTAGGTGACGCTGATGTCCGGCGCCTGGTTCGCCGCCAGCAGGTTGTTGATGACTTCGCCCTCCGTCCAGCGCGGTACGGGGACAAACTCGACTTCCACGTTGTGGTCGCGAAGCATGCCTTCCTTGATATAATCCGTATAGAAGTTGTCCTCCGGCGGGGTGCCGCCGTCATTGCCGCGGTCGTAGATTTCGACCGTAATCTTGCGGGTCTCCTTGAAGCGCAGGTTCTCATCGAGACCCCATTTCTCCAGTTTGGAATCCGAGCTGCCGCCCGAATTGCCCGAGCTTCCCTCCGAACCGGAGTTGCCCGTGTTCGGCGTGCTGTTTGTCGCGTTCGACGAACCGGAATTGTTCTTGCTGCATCCCGCGAGTACCAGCACGGATGCCAGAACGAATGTCAGGATGGACATCACGATACGGCGAGATCTCATCTTCGCTCCCCCTCACATGCTCATTAACTGGAATTTTATATAAAAATTGACAGTGTCAGTGACAAAGTCAATTTTTACCCCGCTGCAGGCTTCAACTTTCCGGATTTCTTACCCTTTGACGGCTCCGAGCGTAACGCCCGAGATGAAATATCGCTGCAGCCACGGATACACGAACAGGATCGGCACCGTCGCGAACATGACCGTTGCCGCTTTGATCGTTTCGGACAAGCCCGGAGTCGAGAAGCCTTCCTGCGTGGCCACCTCAATGCTGTTGATGCTGTTCAGGATGTTGTACAACAAAAGCTGGATCGGGTAATATTTCCTGTCGTTCATGTACATCAGCGCGTCCGAGAAGCCGTTCCACCGGCCCACCGCATAGAACAGCGCCAACGTGGCGAGTACGGGCGTGGACAGCGGCAGATAGACGTTGAAGAGGACCCGCAGCGGACCCGCTCCGTCGATTTCCGCCGACTCTCGGAGACTTTCCGGTATCGTGTACAAGAAGCTGCGCAAGATGATGACATAGAACACGCTGATGCAGTTCGGAATGATCAGGACCAGCGGATTGTTGAGCAGGTGCAGCTCCTTCAGCAGCAGGTACATCGGGATGGTGCCCGCGTTGAAGTACATCGTGAACAGAATGAGCGCGACGAAAAACTTCTTCCCCTTCAGGTTGTCATAGATGAGCGGGTAGGCGCACAAGATCGTCATGAACAGGGACCAGATCGTGCAGATCACGGTCAGGATGGCCGTCCATGCCAGCGACCAGGTGTACTTGGAGTCCCCCAGCACGGTCGTGTATGCATCGAAGTTCAGCCCTTTCGGCCAGAGCAGCACCTCATTCTTGATCAGGGCGTCCGCCGAACTCAAGGAACGTGCCAATATGGTCAGCACCGGCAGAAGACAGACGAAAATCAGAATCAGACAGATGAATACGACAACCCAGTCCCCGATTTTGGCGCTTTTTGTTTTGACCATGATGCTGCAGCCTCCTACCAAATGCCGCGTTCGCCGAATCTCTTGGCCAGAGCGTTGGCCGCGAACAGGAAGATGACGCACACTACGGACTGGAACAGCCCGACAGCGGTGGAAAGCGAGAATTGCAATCCGCGAATACCGTAGTTGTACACGAAGATCGAAATGACGTTCGATACATCGGTGACCAGCTTGTTGCTGAGTGCATATGGCCGGTCAAATTCGCTGCTCAGAATTTGGCCGAGGCTCAGAATCAGCAGCACGATGATCGTGGGACGAAGACCGGGCAGCGTCACATGCCAGATCTTGCGGAAACGTCCCGCTCCGTCAACCGATGCGGCCTCGTACAGCTCCGGATTGATGCCGGTGATGGCAGCCAGATAGATGATGGTGTTCCAGCCGACGCTCTGCCAGATGCCGAGCACCACGTACGTGCCCACCCAGTAAACGGGATCGTTCAGGAACGGGATCGAATCGAAGCCCATTCGGTTCAGCAGAATGTTGATCAGCCCGTTCGTCGGGGCCAGCAGCTGGAGCGCCATGCCGGAAATGATGACCCACGACAGGAAGTGGGGCAGATAGACGACGGTTTGGGTGAACCTTTTAAAGCGCTTAAATACCAGTTCATTCAAAATCAGGGCGAGAATGATGGGCGCCGGGAAACCGAAGATCAGGTCCAGGAAGTTCAGCATCAGGGTGTTTCTCAGCGCATAGATAAAGTCCCGGTTGGAGAATGCCTGAATAAAGTATTCGAAGCCGTTGTTGTCCGCCCATTTCATCTCCCAGGGACTTTGGACAATGCTGTACTCCTTGAACGCGATCTGAATGTAGTGCATCGGGATATAGCGGAATGTGATAAAAAACGCGACCGGAAGAATCAGCATCGCATACAGGACCCAGTAGCGTCGCAGATAGCTCAATGTTTTATTCCAGTTCATCGCGGATGTCGACATGGATGTCTCAGTGCCTCCTTCAACATTTGGCGGCCCTTGTCTGTTCCATTTTCCATCATGGCACCGGCTTGCCTGTAAGCGTTGCCATCCTCTAACACAATTTAGCATCGGGGTTAACGCCCGACAATAGCCGGAATTTAGTTAACCGTGGCTGATTAAAGATAATTTTTTTTAACGGCCGGCTGCTAGGCCCGGAGACAGTGCGACGGCGTGTAGCCTTTGATCATCTTGAATTGCTTCCGGAAGTGGGATAAATCTTTATATCCGCAGCGCTCCGCGGCTTCGCTCACGTTGCACTCGCCGTTCTGCAGCATGTCCTGCGCGTGGTTGATTCTGGTCTGCGCCAGATATTGATGGACCAGCATCCCCGTCTCTTTCTTGAATAAAGCCCCGAAATAGACGGCATTGAGCCCTACCATATCGGCCAGTTCTTTCACCGTAATATTGCTCGCGTAGTTTTCGGAGATATAGCTGATGGCCTTCTTCACCCGGTAGTCCGTGCTGGCGGAGTCTTTTTTCAGGAGAATCAGTTCAATGAGCCGATGGATGATGACGAGCAGGAGCCCCCGGGTTTTGATGAGATAGCCGGCCTCTTTGCGCACCCAGGCGTTGGACAGCTCGCGGAAGAGCCCGATGAGGTCGCTCTTGATCCCGATGTGCGATACGAGAGGAAGCGGCAGATCGGCCATCTGACCGTTCATGTCGTAGAGTTTGAAGTTGGCGGAGTACAGATGCATCAGGTCGTCGATGGTGCTGTGGGCCTTGCGGAGGCTTCCCGTGGGCACGCACAGCAGATCTCCGCGTCTCACCTCGTGCGCACCCCGTTGATGGTATAAATCCCTCTGCCTTCGACGACATAGGTGATATCGTAGAAAGATATGACGTTCTCCGCAATTTCCCATGACGGCGTGCATTTTCTGTAGATCAAATAGCCGATATCGGGGACCAGTTGGTCGTTGATTTCCAACGCCATGTTTCATCCCTCCCGGAAAGACCTTTAATTTGAACCCATTTACTATCTTTCTACCTTTCAACCTTGGTGTCAACAAAACACAGCATGCCCCCGAAGGCAAATGTTGGAGACCGGCCGGCGGCGCAGACGCATTGGCCTGGGAACTGAACATGACAGGGTTGAATTAAACAAAAAGAGAGGCCATCAGCCTCTCTCGAGTTCCGTGTGCTTTATGGGTCACTGACCGCTATATTCTTCGATCGACCTTTCGAATATACCCTTGTGCAATCCAGCTCAACCGGATTGTATGTTTCCGAGTCCGCCTTCGATCAAGCTCCTGCCGCTCCAACTTATCAATTCTTAATATCCGGCAGCCGATACCCCATATTCGGCTTGTTCCCGAGTATATCCTTCGAAAATAAGCTGATCGATGAGTTCCTGCTTGGAGAACGGCATCAGACTCAAGTAATTTTGGGCCGACTTTGCAGCTTGTTCATTCCAATCAGCATCGCAATGATCAATGGCATATTGCGCTTCCTCGGATGTATAGCCTTCAAATTCAAGCTGCTCTCTCAAACCTTGCGCAGAGAACGGGGCAAACCGCAAATAATTCTGGGCCGACTTCAGAGCTTGTTCATTCCAATCAGCGTCGATATGTTCAACAGCATACTGCACTTCTTCTGAAGAATACCCTTCAAATTCGAGCTGCTCTTTCAGACCTTGCGCAGAGAACGGGGCAAACCGCAAATAATTTTGGGCTGAAGCAAGCGCATTTTTTTCACCCAATGTTGCCGTATCAGCCGGCTCCTCTGCCGCAGGCTGTTCCGCTGCAGATTCTTCCGCAGTCGGTTCTTCAGCCTTCACTTCTGAATCGCTTGCTTTCGAAGCCTCTTCACTTTTTTCCGCAACTGCGGATTTCTCTTCACTTGCAGAACCTGTTGATGTCGTTTCTGATTCTACTGTGACTTCGCCGCATCCCGAGACCACGGCAGCCAGCAGAACCGCAAGAACGATGACCCGTTTTGTTGTTTTCATATCCCTTTCCCCTTTTTTGTTGTAATATGTCATATTCTATCATAAAAAAGGGGAGATTTTCCACGTCTTACAAGGTGCAATTGAAGTGTTCGGGGGCCCAACTGAAATTTTTGCTGAACAACGATCCCATCACCAATGCTGAATTAACAAATCACCTGATTGATCCGGCCAAATAAGCGCGTTACGAATCTTCCCCGGCAAACGCCAGCTTATCGATCCAATAGGAGGCGAGCGCCTTATCCGTTTTCTCTTCAATGAATTGAATCTCGAGAATTCGCTCCGGCCCGACCTTGTCCCGCAAAACATCCGCCAGATCCGGATCGCTCACCAGCGTGAAGCTGTGCCCGCCCTGGTACACTTCGCCCGGCTGCAGTAGAATGAGCTCGCTCCCGCTCTCGCGTTCCGGCGCGATTTCTTTCCGCTTCTCGGTCATGCTGTCGACCAACGTGTCATCGTGGCAGATGTACTTGACATAGAACGGCCCGAGCTCTTCGTCCGACTCGTTTCGAATCCGGAAGAACGTCGCGAACAACCTGAATTCGCCGTTGTCGTAGCAAGCCAGATGCGTATTACGCCGGGTCCACATACAGCGAAGCGGGAGCGCTCGCTCCCTCATCCGCCTTATCGGCGCAGCCCGCGGACAGCAGGAGAAGCGCCAGGCCGAGCAGCGGCACAACCCGTATCATGGCCCGGCATGCCCTGCCCGCGGTGTTGTTCGTCTCATGATCGGAGCTCGCCCCCAGGCAACCGCCTTGCCAATTTGAAGTTCCCGGCATGATCTCCCTATCCCTCCTCCATGATGCGTGCGCAAAAACACCCGCCTTGCCGGGCGGGCGCTTCAGCCGCGTCAATCCATTTCATCCAGCAGGAGACGCGCGTCCTTCGAGTCGATTTTTCCGTCCCCGTTCAGATCTTCTGGGTGATGAATCCAGAGCGTCGCGATGTGAACGAATGCAAGCGGGCTGTCCGTCGGCAGGCCGAGGATCGACTTCAAACGTTCGGACAGCATTTCGAGCCGGATCGTCTGCGTTTTCGGTCCGCGGATCAGCTCGATCGTATAGCCGGGCTGGACGATGTGGTCGTCGCTCACGGCAACGCCTTCGCGATCCCGAACCATCATGACCGTTCCGGATACCGTCACGAACCGTTCCTTGAGCCTGCCGGCCGTCATTCCTCTCGGGACGCCGCTGTATACGTACCCGTCGTCGCCGGTATCGAACCATCCGGCCAGCACGCCGAGCACAAGGTTGTCCGGCACCTCGCGGACGATGCTCAGCACGTACTCCGCTTCCCTGCCCGTTGCGGGATCATACAGGCGGATCGGCAAGCTCATCTCATCGTCCGTGATCGGAATGAACGCTTCGACCGAACCGAATTGGCGGACGCCCGCCAGTTCGATCTCCACGTCCGCGCCGGCCGATGCGGTCACCGCGACGGCGGAAGCATCATGGTCGACGGAGATGCTGTAGAGCGAACCGACCGGCTCAATCTCCCGGCCGTCGACGATCAGGCTCGCCAGCTTCGGAGCATCGGGCGCAGGCTCCTTCGCGATGACCAGATCATATTCGCTTGACCAGTCTCCCTCCGGCGTCCCGACCCGAATCGATACGGCTTTCACCGGCTCGTTCAGATAGACCGTCGCCGTGACGGATGCAGCGGGCCCTTCGTCCCCGACGTACACAACACCGTTCATGGACGATGCGGTGACGACGGCAACGTCCGCATTCCATGCGGCGGTATATTCATAATAGGACGAACCATCCTGCCGCGGCTTCGGATAGACGGGATTCCCGTCCACCGCCAGTTCGTCCAGCAGCGGTGTGACCCGGTCGTTCAAAGGAATGAAGAACGAATCGCCATAATAATCCTGATAGGTCCACTGATTCTCCTCCCGGAGCAGCGGCACAACCTCCAGGTATGCCGCTCCCTCCGGCACGTCCTCCAGCATGTATTCAAACGTATCCGCCAGCCTGTGATTGACATATACCCTCGCTTCGCCGCGGATCGGGTCTTGATTCGAATCGGAATAATACAGATCGTACGCCGTCAACGCATATTCGCCGGTGTCCGGAAGCGTCCATGTGACCGTTCCCGCGCGGCCGCCTTCGGTCCAGTCGATATCCCTGAACGACGGATTGTCCGGCAAGTACGATTCATGGAGCGCTTCCATGCCGTTATCTTCGTATTGGATCCGCGCATCCTGTTCCGTCATCTTGTCGATTATCGGGAACTCGGCGGTCTTGGCGTACAGGTTCCCGGCCGTGTCGACGAGCTGGATCGCGACATAACGATAATCGTAATGATCGGCTTCGATGTTCTCCAGCGCGAACGAGTAGGGGCCTTCGTCCACAGGAATGTATCGGATTCCGGACGACCAATAACTATCCTGCGCCGGCATAATTTTGTAAAAGGCGAACTCCGTATCATTCGGAACGTCCTCGAACTCGATCAGCGGATCGATCCGGTTGACGCGGGGATCCCTGTCGACGACGGTGATATTCTCGGGAAGGTTGATGTCGTCCATCGGGATGACGACGTTGGTCGGAGCCGGAACCCCTTGGATAAACTTGTCAACCTGAATATAGGCGGGATCGTCGGGAAGCTCGCATTCGAATTCGTATAGGGCCTCTCCGTACATCTCGCAGGCATGGGGTGTCCC
The DNA here is from genome assembly GCF_003390775.1 of Thermobacillus sp. Classification (NCBI taxonomy): domain Bacteria; kingdom Bacillati; phylum Bacillota; class Bacilli; order Caryophanales; family Paenibacillaceae; genus Thermobacillus; species Thermobacillus sp. Next base: position 144,978 of record NZ_QEWA01000034.1, read on the forward strand.
TTCCCGATCGTAGAGATCCATCTTGAGCTCGCCCCAAATTTCCATACGAAGGAGCAGATAACCCGCGAGAACGCCTTTCTCTTCATCCTCGTATGCGTAGAAGGCGTCCAGCTGCACGAGGTTGTCCGTATCGTCGGAAGCTTGCACGATGAACGCCTCTGCGCTGTCCGCGCACACCTCTCCGCCGATGGAGAAATGATAGGTGTTCGACTCCATCGTAAAGCATCCGCTCGGCAAAATTTCAACGGCGTACGTGACGTACCCTTTGCCCGGATTCGGGATTTCGGCCGCCGTGAGCGGTTCTTCGGACCAAGGAAACGTCTGCCGAAAGACCAGATCATCGATCGGCCCATCCGATCCAAACACGTGGACAAGACGCGTTACCGGATCGGGCATGACGAATTCGTGGATGTACGTATCCAACACATCGACTCCGACCATCAGCGTGATCACGAGCCGGTATGCGCCGGGCTCCAGCGATTTGTTCAGATTGCCGCTTATGAGATCCTGTTCACCGTTTTCAATCGTGATCTCCGACTCGTCGGGCAACCGGTACAAGTTGATCGACTGATGGAACGAATCCGGATAGAGTATGGTCCAATCGATTCGGATCTCGTCTCCGTAAAGTTCACTGGATTCCAATTGGATCCAGCCATTCGGCGAAAGATTCGCATGGACGATGCCATCATGGCCGAACCCGCCGATCGGCGCGAACGCCGCCAGCGCGGCGACAAGCAGGACGCACAGCGTTCGCATCCGGATAAGGTACCCCATCCCCAGGCCTCTCCTCTCATTGCGTCCCGCTGTTCGACATTCGTTCCTGCACGCCGCCGACAACAAGCCGCAACATTCAAGTTTGTTGGACAAATCATGACAACATTATACCAAACCTTTCCATACTGTGGGTATTCCATCAACTCCTTCAGGATCAGGATCGCCTTGGCACGGTCGTTGACGATGGCAGCTATAGCAGCTCCAGCCGTTCCTGAATTGCGGCCAGGCTGTCCAGCGCCCGGCCTTTGATGAACACGTCGAACTGATCCTCATGGCCGGTTTCTTCCGCGTTGATGAAAATGCGTCCGGCCCTCGTCAGGAACGGCAGCTGATTGACCGGCGCGACCTGCAGACTGGTGCCGATCACGAGCACCGCATCCGCCGCCCGGATGGCGGCAATGGCCGCATCCCATGCTTCCTGAGGCAGCATTTCGCCGAAGAGCACGACATTGGGGCGAAGCCTGCCGCCGCATTGGCATTTCCGCTTCTGCAGAAACGCCTCTTCCGCGTGCGGCGCGCCGCAGGCGTGGCAGCGGAACGCGCGGATCGTGCCGTGCAGCTCGTGCACGTTCCGGCTGCCGGCGGCCTGATGCAGACCGTCCACATTCTGGGTGCCGATGCAAGCCAGCATGCCCCGCTTCTCCCATTCCGCCAGGATGCCATGCCCCCGATGGGGCCTGACCGTCTTCAATTGCGTGATGCGCGCCGCATAGAACTCATGGAAGAGATCATAATCGGACTCGAGCGCTTCGACCGTCGCGACCGTCCGGGGATCGATGCTGCGCCACCATCCGCTCGGGGAGCGGAAATCTTTCACGCCGGCATCCACCGAAAGCCCGGCGCCCGAGATCAGCACCATGCTGCGGGCATCCCGTATGAGCAGCGCCGCGCGATGAATCGGATCGTATGCTTCCGTCATGTCGCCAATTCCTTTCATCCATGGATTCCAAGATCATCATACACGAAAATGCAATCGGGATCGCAGCATACGACTGCGATCCCGCTTACTCCATCCTCTATTCAAGGCGTCCTTCTCCACCCATCAGCCTCGTCATTTCCTCGATCCGCTCAAGCGGAAACGGGGGCTGCGTCAATGGTTTCATGGCGATGGACATCAGTTTCATCGGATTGTCGTCTGCCGCAACCCGGTTGGAATTCAAGGTTCCGCACCTGATGCAGCGATGAATGATCGCCCACTCGCCGTTTTTTCGAACCCATACCGAGACGGGCTCCATACGCCCGCCGCAGCCGGAAGCCCGGTCGCCGGGCTCGATGTCCACATGCAGGCTGGTCAAGCAATTGGGACAGTGGTTCCGATGCCTGCTTCCCGCGCCCTCCGGCACGACCAGCCTCCCGCAGACTTTGCAGGTAAACGTGTCATGGCATGCGTGGGTTTTGTAGTAGCCTTTTTCGAACGATCTTCTTTTATTTTCCCTGTTCAACGAGATACCCCTCCGTATCGAATCAAATCCTGTTGATTCTGCGTACGGGAGGCTTATACGGAAATATCCGGGTACAGCCTCCCGGCTATACCACAGACTCCGCGCGGTGGTTGTTCTTCCTGAACATGAAAACAACTCTCCTTTGCATACCGTTTCAGCATGAATATAGCAGTTTCCCGGCGCATGGTGGTATGGAGTGTTTGCCTTAAATCAAATTTTCCATAGTAAAAAGCAACGGCGGCCGCCATGGCCGCATCACGCTTTCATCTGATCCGGGCTGTTGACGTTGCGGAAGAAGCGCTCGGCATCCCCGGCGTCAGGGACAAGGGTCGATCCATCCAACCATTCCGCATCCGCCTGCTCCAGCAATTCCAACACCCGATATCGGCCGCCGTCCAACGCCTTGCGCAATGGTTCGAGCATGGCCCTGCTCCAGATGCTGACCAGCGGGTGCTTTCGTTCCCCGAGCCGAACCGCGCAGACGTTCTGACCACCTGCGGCTTCCAGCAGCCGGTCCGTCACATCGCTCGTCATGAAAGGCATGTCGCACGGCAGCACGGCGTAACGGTCGGCCTGAACCGCGCACATTGCCGAATAGATGCCGGCGAGCGGCCCCAGCCCTTGATAGTCCTCGTGGTCCGTGATCACGGATAGAGGGTCGGGGAACCGTTCCTTGAGCGCTTCGCGCGTCACGATGACCACCGCATCGCAGACGGGAGCAAGCGCGTCGACGGCCCGTTCATAGAAATATCGCCCCTGATGGATGCCGAATGCCTTCGGCGAGCCGAAGCGGACCGAACGGCCTCCGGCAAGCACGACCCCCGCCGTTTTCAATCTTGCAGCATCGCTCGCCTTTCTTCCATATCGCTTCGCGGCTACGGAATCCGCCATTCCGCTTCACCTTCTTCCGTCCCCGGCAAGAGGACATCCACGATTGCCCCGCGCCGAAACCCTCTCGATCCGCCGGGCAGCACCATCAGCGCGTTGCTTCTGGCGATCGAGCTGACGGCGTTGGATTTGTTGAATCCGGCGGGCGCAACCGTGGGCCGGCTGCCGTCATGACGATAGACCGCCCTTACGAATCGCGTGAACGGATTCGGCTTCGTGAAATCCTCCGTCAGCACAGCCTGCGTGTGCGGCAGGTACGGCTTCCTGCTCCCCATCATGCGCAGCAGCGCCGGTCTGGCGAAGATTTCAAATCCGACATAGCAGGCGGACGGGTTCCCGGACAAGCCGAACAGAAATTTGCCTTCCCATACGGCAACCGTGGTCACGCTGCCCGGACGCATCGCCACTTTGTTGAAGAGCACCTTCGCCCCGAGCCGCTCGTAAATCGCCGGCAAGTAATCGTAATCTCCGACCGACACCCCGCCCGTCGTGATGACGCAGTCCGTCTCCCGGAGCGCCCGCCGGACAAGCTCAAACGCCTGATCGAGATCGTCCCGCACGAATCCGTACGAACGGGACGGGATGCCCAATCTGGCGAGTTGTGCCGCGATCATCGGCCCGTTGCTGTCGCGGATTTTCCCGGGCGCCAGCGGTTCGTGCACCTGAAGCAGCTCCGTACCCGTGGTCATGAGCCCGACGACCGGCTTCCGGGTGACCCGCACGCTGGCATAGCCGAAGGTGGCGAGCAGCGCGACGACGCCCGGATGAATGAGATACCCCTGCTCCACGAGCACCTCGCCGGCCCTGGCGTCTTCGCCCCGGAGGGAGACGTTCTCCCATGCGCGGAACGGCTTCCGGATCGCGAACCCCTGCCCGTCCTCCACGGCCTGCTCCAGCATGACGACCGCGTCGGCGTTCGGCGGCAGGGGAGCGCCGGTCATGATGCGCACGGCTTCCCCTTCTCCCAGCCCGCGCGCCGGCATCTGCCCGGCACCGATCTGCCCGACGACCCGGAAGGAGATGCGGCGGTGTTCGCCGGCCCACCTGGAATCTTCGGAACGGATCGCGAATCCGTCGTAAGGCGCGCGGTGAAAAGGCGGAACATCATGCGAGGCGACGACCGGTTCAGCCAGAATGCGTCCGTAACTGTCCGCCAATGCCGCCGTCTCCGCCCGGGGAGCCGGCACATGCGCCATCAACAGCTCAAGCGCTTCTTTGACCGCAACGGGTTTTCGGATTTGGACCAAAGTGATGCATTCCTTTCGTCCGAACAGTTGGTGCCGTCTACAAGAACAGTTTGACATCGGAGCGAATCCGGTGCAAGCGCTCTTCGATTTCAGAACCGGTCTTGCTATACTGGATTGAAAGGAGATGAAGCCTGCGGATATTCCAAGATTGCGGCTTCGGTGTGGAAAATGGATCAGACATTGGATTGGAATGCGTTCGTCTCGCCGATCTGGCTGTCGGTCAAAGTCAGCTTCATCGCCAGCATCCTGGTCATGATCCTCGGGATCTGGGCCGCCCATAGCATTGGCGGACGGCGCTTCATCGGAAAAACATTGCTCGAGACAAGCCTCATGCTGCCGCTTGTCCTCCCGCCCACCGTCGTGGGGTTTCTCCTGCTTCTGCTCCTGGGCCGCAGGAGCTGGATCGGCAAGCTGTGGGAGTGGTGGTTCGACCAGCCGGTCATCTTCACCTGGTATGCCGCGGTGGTCGCCGCCGTCGTCGTGTCGTTCCCGCTCGTCTATCAGACGCTGAAAGCCGGTTTTGCCTCCGTGCAGAAGGAATACAAGGAAGCCGCGCGCCTGGACGGCGCGAGCGAATGGCAGGTGGTGTGCAGGATAACGATCCCGCTCGCCGCGCGTTCGCTCGCGACAGCCTATGTGCTGGGATTTGCGCGCGCGCTGGGGGAATTCGGCGCGACCCTGATGGTGGCCGGGAACATTCCCGGCAGAACCCGGACCATTCCGACCGCCATCTACGCGGCGGTGGAAACGAATCAATTGCAGCTTGCGGGGCTGTGGAGCGCGGTCCTCATCTGCCTCGCCTTCGTGCTGCTGCTGGCGACCCGGACGAAATCGTAGGTTGGTGCAAATCAAGAAGCTCCAAAGTCGACACCGCTTCGTCTTGGAGCTTCATTTTATTTGGACCCCAAAATTTTGATCCGGCCGGTTGACTCCGACCTTGGGGCATACTTTACGGAACTCGCCCGTCTGCAGCAGATCTTGTTCTACCGGGAACTCGGCTTCAGCCTGCGGGACATCAAGCATGCGCTGGAGCCATGGAGGACGATTTTCATCGCAGCGTGCTGGAGGGCATGCACGTCGGCTTGAGCTGCTATTTGTACGCTGCGGCTGTGAAGTATGCCGAGACGACTTGAACGTTGGTCGGAAGCCGGAAAGACGGTTTGCGGTTTGGCCGGATGCGATGTAGATTAAGGAGGTGGAGGTGAGCGCGGATTGAATGCATCGCATGCGGACAAACTTGCGGAATTGCGGACGATCCTGGACGCATCGGACAATATCGTATTCTTCGGTGGAGCCGGCGTTTCGACGGAGAGCAACATCCCGGATTTCCGAAGCGCCGGCGGCCTTTTCTCCGAACGCGTGGGAAAGCGCGAGTTATCGCCGGAAGAAATTCTGTCCCATACGTTCTTCATGCAGCATACCGAGGAGTTCTATGATTTCTACAAGAACAAGATGATCTATAAAGACGCGAAGCCCAATCCGGCGCATCTGGCGCTGGCGAGGCTGGAGCAGGCGGGCAAGCTGAAAGCGGTCATCACGCAAAATATCGACGGGCTTCATCAGCAGGCCGGAAGCCGGGAGGTTCTCGAACTGCACGGCTCGGTGCACCGGAATTACTGCATGTCATGCGGACAGTTCTTCACGCTGGACGCCGTGCTGGAATCGGCCGGTGTGCCGAAGTGCAGCCGCTGCGGCGGGATCGTCAAGCCGGATGTCGTCCTGTATGAAGAAAGTCTGGATACGGGAGTTCTGGAGAAAGCCAGGCGGTATATCGAGCAGGCGGACGTGCTGATTGTTGCCGGAACCTCGCTGAGGGTGTACCCCGCCGCGGGATTGATCCAGTTTTTCCGGGGCAGACATCTGGTGTTGATCAACAAGTCTCCCACGCCGTATGACCACGCGGCCAGCCTGGTCATTCACGACAGCATCGGGAAAACGTTGAAAGCTTGCCTGACGTAAAAAAAGCAGACGGCGTCCGAGCATCGATTCGGATGATCCGTCTGCTTCTTGTTTGTCTGCTGGTCAGTTCCCTTCTTTGGTCGGGCCGAGAACCCCCGGCACCGGCAGTCCGGCCTGGCGGAGAAGCACGGTCATCTGCCCGCGATGGTGGGTTTGATGGTCGATCAAGGTTCTCAGCATCGCGCCGCGCGGTACGGCGCCGGCGAAGGTTTCCACGTTTTCGACCATTTTCTCATCCGTAAGCTGCTGCTCCACCGCCCGCTTGACGTCCTCGACCGTCTTGGTGTAGGCCTTCACGATTTCCTCTGCTTTGCCGGGCCGTTCGCTGCCTGCCGGTTCAATGGCGAGGCCGACCTGCTTCATGAAAAATGCCGGTGCGGTCGCCAGGTGCCAGCCAAGCCATCCGAGCGTGTTGTGCCCTTCCACAATGGCCTGATCCAATTTCTCATCCGTGAGCGACTGCAGCACCTTGAGCGTGCCTTGTGCGGAGTGCGACCAATCATGGAGGAAATCTTGCACGGTTCTGTACATGGCGTCTGCTCCTTGTTGCAAAATGTGAGGTGTCTTCCCCGCTCAGGATTTTATATCAAATCGCCCGGAAAAGGAACTCGATGCTTGCGAGAGATTCGGGATGCTGTCAAAATATCCTCAAAAGGAGAACTCAAGTCATGAATCTGAAAATTCTGGATGCCGCTTTCTCCGTCATCAAATTGCCGCCGACCGATCCGATCCCGTCATGGGCCGCAAGCGGCCGGTTCGTCTCCATTACCCGGACGGACGAAGAGCTTTCCATCGTCGTTCCTTCCGAACGACTGCCGGACGGCGAGGAGTTCGCGAACATCGAAAGCGAGTTCCGGTGCATCAAGATCGAGGAGGGCGTACTGGACTTCAGCCTGACCGGAATTCTTGCATCGCTGGCCGGCCCGATGGCCGAAGCCGGGATCAGCATTTTCGCGATCGCAACCTACAATACGGATTATATCCTGATCAAGAACCACGCCCTGGAACAAGCGAAAGCCGTATTGGAGAAGGCGGGACATATGTTCAGCCGTTGATCAACCCGCCTGCCGGGTGTTGAATCAACCCGCCAGGAGCACGTCGACGATCGCCTTGTTGGCGAGTTCGTTCTTCTTCAGATGCCGCACCCCTTCGCCGGACAGCAAATCGACGGGAGACAGGGGCAGTTCCCCGCAAACGTCCGCCCCCGCGAGCGGACGGGTCCGTTTCAGCTCCCGGATCGCATCCAGCAGCTGCCGCAGCGTCATGCTGCCCTGGTCCCAGTCCGTGGCCGCGTTGTCCCGATTCAACACGTCTTTGTCCACGCTGATATAAATCGGCTGGTCGGGCACGGCGGTGAGGATGGCCCGCTCGATTTCCGCGGCGGACATGCGCCTCACCTCGTGCTCGGAGATGACGGTGACGTTGCCGGGCATGCCGGCTGCCTGGCGGCCGCTCGGGGTGTTGGCGCCGACGATGACCACGCGGTTCAGCAGCGGCAGCGTCCTCAGCGCATGGCTGACCCACGAGCCGCAGGAAAGGATCGGGATCTCCCCCTCCGGCGCCAGGTCGGTATGGTGGTCGAACAGAACGAGCGAGAACGGCTGCCGGATTTCGGACAGGAGCACATAGGTGACGTAGTGATAGTTCCCGTTGCCGATCAGCGTGACGCGCCGGTGCTTTCTTGAACGCAGCCGTTTCTGAATTTTGTGCAGGGAATCGGAAGCGCAGTAGCCGCGGCAACCGCGCAAATCGGAGAAATCGATCCACTCGACCGGGTATCTCCGGAGCAATGTCTGTTTTTGCAGCGTACCGTCGAAGTTTAACAAGGAAATTCCGCTCTTCATTGTTCCCACTCCTATTCTTCAAGCAGGGCTCAAATCATAGGTCTTGTTCACAATGAAACGGCAGTCAGAATGTTCGCTTATTAAAAATCGATTCGTTGCCGCAAAACGAAGAACCATCATGCGATCTGCCGCCGGACGACGGCGTCACGGCAGGAGGCGTCACACAATGGCTCACCATCTCTATTATATAAAATTTGTGTTCCGAAATCAGTTCCCGAAACGGGTAAATTCGCCGAACCGTTCCTCGCTGATGCGAATCGACTCTTCGTCGAACACGACAAGATAAACATCCATATCACGTTCAGCGCGTGCGAGGAAATCCCGGATCGCCGAGACCGCGACTTGCAGCGCTTCGGCTTTGGGGTAACCGTAGATGCCGCTCGAGATTAACGGGAAGGCGATGCTCTCGCACTTGTGCAGGGCGGCAAGCCGAAGCGAATGGAGGTAAGCGGAGCGGAGAAGCTGCTCGCATTCCGCCGCGCGTTGACTGCTGTAGATTGGGCCGGCCGCATGAATGACGTGCTTCGCGGGCAAGGCGAAGCCCGGCGTGATCACCGCCTCGCCGGTCCTGATCGGAGCGAGCCGGTCGCAGGCCGCTTGCATCTCGGCCGGTCCGGCCGCCCGGAAGATCGCGCCGCAGACGCCGCCCCCCATCCGCAGCTCGGTATTGGCGGCGTTCACGATCGCATCGACGTTCATTTTCGTGATGTCCTGACGGACGATTGTGAAGGGCATGGCTGGTGGAAACCTCCCGGATACATATGGAACTTCGTCGGAACACCCGCCTTGCGGTGTTCTAAAGCGTCTGCGTTTGGTCCCTTCATTCAACCTGGAAGCCCAGCGCAGACGCTCATTCCTGAAAACGGTGTACTCGACCGCCTGCAATCTGCGAATCACATCCTCCTGACGGAGCGCGTCATCAACAAGGACAACCATCTCACCACTACGGAGTATGTATTCATTCCAACTTCGCAAACCGGTCATCCGTCGGTGCCGGGTTTTGGTCTGTTGAAAAAAGCGTTCGTGATCGTTATTGGTCCGTGGAACATGCGGATGGTCATAGCATGTAAACAGGCCTTTCCAAAACCCTCGTGTATAGTTCATGAGATTGGTCACGAGCGGTTCGTCGTCTTCGTGGGTATAAGTTGCCTTACGATTGCGAAGAAGGCGATCGAATGGCACGAAGGCGTGCTGACCCTTGAATCTTCCCCGGGAAAAACGCTGTTCCGGATCAGACTGGCGAAGCGCTTTGCCGGCAAAACGTAACCCGGGCGCGCTGCCTGCACGGATGGACCAAAACAGCGGCCATGCCGTTCTGGTCATCCGGTGCGGGCGATTTTCTGTTGGATCATGAAAGGGATGAACAAATACAAGGCGTAGGCAAACGACAGCCAGGCGGTAAACGCGATCACCCGGGCTTCGTCCAATTGCGGTAAAACAACGGGATGAAAAGAGATCGAGAAGGTGTCCAGCGCCAACCCGATGATCGTCCCGATCACCCCGAACTTGAGCGGCGCATACTTCGAGCGATCGAACTGCCGATAAGCCTGCGTGACGCCCCACAGTACGGCCGCCGTCCCGATCAGGAGCAGGATCGTGCTGATGACAAATGCATTTGAACGGGGAGGAAAGAGCACGTATTCGCCGAACAGCCTGAAAAACAGTGTGGCAAAGAGCCAAACGACAAATCCCCACATCGCGGTGAACAACCAGTTTCTCATTTCTTGCCCTCCTTGTCTGTCATAGCGCCCAGTCCTTTCAGGAAGTGCTCGAACTCGCGGTAGATGTTCTCGACGGGAAAGTCTTTCTGCAGCAAGGCCTGCAGGGCCAATCCATCTACCATCGCATTGATCAAAATGCCCCATGTGTCCCGCGACACCCCTTCGATCGGAGAGGCCGCCCACAGGCCGGACAAATTGCGGGACAGCGCTTCGTTTTCCGCCGCCATGATTTCGCCCAGCTTGTGTCGAATCTCTTCATTGTTGAAGCCGGAAGCGACAAGCGAGAGGAACAATTTGTGAAAAAACGAGTCGTAGGAGCAGCGGCTTTTCGCCGACGCCAGGGCGTGCGCGATCGCATCTTCTTTCGGTCGGGCGATCTCCTGCCAGATGGTTTCGCAAATGTCCTGGACGATCGCGAGCAGCAACTGCTCCTTCGTGCGGAAATGATAGTAGATCGTCCCCTGCGTCACGCCCGCCGTCTCCGCCACCGCCCGCAAGGTGAACTGTTCGAGGCCTTTCTCCACCAGACATTCCTTTGCATATTGGATGAGGTCGCGCTTGCTGACGACATTCGGCTTTGCCACCGGATCACCATCTTTGTTAGTTAGTCATACGACTAACTTCAATATTAGCATACCGGGATGAGGATGAGAAATGCGAAACCTGCTGCCGGACGTCTGGCATCACGGCAGCAGGCTTCACGCAACGGGCTTCGGGCATTAATTCGCGATTTTCCGGAAGGAACTTCCCTTTGACAACGCGAGCAGATGTTTCATGATCTTGAAAAGCAAGAAGCCGAGGACACTTCCGAATGTATTCAAAATGACATCGTCAATATCGAATTGCCCGATTTTCAGGCCAATCTGTAAAGTTTCAATCGCAAAGCTGATGACCATGGAATCCACGATGATCTTCGAAAGTTTGCCGTATCTCTTGAACAGCAGCGGAAGAAAAAATCCGAGCGGCAAGAAAATCAGGATATTGCCCAGGGTGTTATGGATAATAATGTCCATATTGTAACGGTCAGCTCCCGTCAAATATTCCACCGTATTACGAAACGGGATGAAGTTCGCATTCCGCTTCAACACTTCCAGATTGAGATATCCCTCTGAATCGGGCGGAGTCGCCGCATAGCGGTTCCATTCTATACCGTTTGCCGCGTCCACCATGCGCACGATGATTCGTTGGAAGAGCAGCTTGAACAGGACGATGAAGGCGTACAGCGCAAACAGCATCCAGGTTGCCGCCTTGAACGCCTTATCATACGGGAACATGGACGCTTGCAAGCCACGGGTCAGTTGTTTTTGTTCCCCGAAGCTTTCCAACGCCTTCCGGGTTGCCTCTTCCTCGGCAAGGCCTTGACTCAAGTATTCACTTTTCAATGAGCGTTTTGCAATAATCCAAGGCCTTGATTTGTAAGGATTTTCGGACATAAAAAAGGGACTTCACCCCAACTTGGAGAAGTTTTCAAGTGACCAAACAAGAAAACTTAAGGAGTGAAGTCACGATGTATATTGGCGCCGACGGACATTGCAGACAGGGCATTTTACGTGCGCTTCTGGCCGCCCCTCTTGAAGGAATCGCTACCTTAACGGCTTTGCATCATCGGTTGAGCACGGACCTTCGGTTCCGCTATCAGTGCGGACTTTCGCTTGATCGGGAAGCTCCATCCATCTCCACACTCAGCCGTGTGTTTGCCGACGTCACGAAAAAGGAACTGG